>JAYUXQ010001187.1:0-17132 GCA_043752905.1 Nannocystis sp.
GCCGGCGCAGGGTCGCCCGCCACCAGGCCACACCTGCCCCGAGGGACAGGGTCCCGAGCGCGAGGACCACGATCCACAGCGGGCTCACGGCGCGCCCCCAAAGCGCTTCGCAGGCGGGTCGGCGCGTCCAGGGTGGGTAGCGGCGAGCGCGGGCGGCCATGATGGAGTGGCCGGAGTGGCCGGAGTGGCCGGAGTGGCCGGAGTGGCCGAGGTGGCCGCGGTGGCCGCGGTGGCCGCGGTGGCCGCGGTGGCCGCGGTGGCCGCGGTGCCGGACGGCCCGGAGCCGGAAGATCCCGGAGTCGCGGCCTCGGGCGCGAAGTAATGGCTCTGCATCACGCGCTGCTGGCCGACATCGAGGCGGGCCTCGGCGGCGAGCATGTCGTCCTCCTCGGCCTGGCGCAGCGGGAGCGTGCGCAGCTCGAGGACTTCGCGCTCGAGGGCCCGCAGGCGCCGCTGCGCCACGGCCGCGGCCCGGATACGAAATGGCGCGCGGATCGCGTAAACCGCCATGAAGCCGGCGGTGGTGAACCACCCGGCGAGCAGCGCCGAGGCGCTGACATCGTAGTGCTGCGCCCGCCACGGGCCATCCGGGGTCCACGCGGACCCGGCAGACCAGGCGGGGATCCACAGGGTGACGGGGACCCAGGCGGTGTTGTCCCGCAGGGTCATCACGGCCCACACCAGCCCGAGGACCGCGAGACCGAGGCCGACGAGCAGATAGACTTTGCCCAGCGCTGACACGGAAAGTCGCGGGAATATATCAAGGCGTGTATGCTGCGGCCATGGGAAAGCCCACCCTTGAAGATATCGCTCGTCGTCCGCTTCGAGCCTCCGACTTCGTACGTCATGCATGCATGCTGGGTCTGTTCGGCGGTGTCGTGATCGGAGCGTGCGCCGGGACCGATCAGAACCTCGAGCGGCAGCGCCTGCTCGACGAGGTCAACAGCGCCGGCAGCAAGCAAAAGGCGCAGTGCAAGCCCGGGATCGTCGAGGCCTGCTACGACGGCGCCGTCGGGACCGAGGGTCGTGGCGTCTGCAAGGGCGGTACGCGGACGTGCAGCCCGGACGCGATCTGGGGCGCATGCGCCGGCAACGTCGGCCCGCGCAAGGAGCTGTGCAACAAGACCGACGACGACTGCGACGGCATCGTCGACAACAACTTCGAGCGCGACGGCGCCAGCTGCACGATCGGCGCGGGCCAGTGCAAGACCTCCGGCACCTGGCGCTGCAACGCCGACGGTGCCGGCACCACCTGCGACGCGCCCCCGCCCAAGACCGACGCCGAGCGCTGCGACGGCGCCGACAACGACTGCGACGGCCAGATCGACGAGGACGTGCCCGGTACCGGCACCGCCTGCACCACCGGCAAACCCGGCGTGTGCGCCCAGGGCGTCAACCGCTGCCTCGGCGGCCAGATGCAGTGCGCCGCCAACACCCAGCCCTCGCTCGAGATCTGCAACCAAAAGGACGACGACTGCAACAACGCCGTCGACGACCGCTGCCTGTCACCCGAGGAAGCCGCCAAGCTCAAGGGCGGCTGAGCCCTGCCCTGCTGACTTCGAGAGCGAACAAAGCCCGACCACCTCGCGGTGGCCGGGCTTCGCTGCGTGCTGTGTTGTCCGGGCAGCACAACAACGAAACGTCGCGCCAGCTTCCAAAGGATGTGCGGGTGCGTCAGGTGCAGCCATGAGTCGGCGACGACGAGGCCGTTGACGAGCACGATGCGGCCGCGGCCGAAGCGGATGTGCAGGGCAGCGTCCGTCTCGCTGTCGCTGAGCCACGCGCGGAACTTGAGCGGCTCGACGAACCCGACTTGCACAGCCATGTTGGCGCACTTGGCATCGGCCAGGTACAGGCTCTTGATGTCACCGGCCTGGTACAGGAGGCCCGACCACCGCGGTGGCCGGGCCTTTCGTTCGCACGCTCGATGGTTTCAGCCGGCCTGCAGCGCGGTGATGCGGTTCGGGATCTCCGGGTGCTTGGGGTCCTCCTCGAGGCCGCGCTTGAGCATCGACATCGCCTTTTGCGGCTCCTTGAGGCCGACGTGGGCGGCGGCGAGGTGCATGTAGATGTCGCCGCGGCGCACCAGCCCCGACTGGTCGACGTTTTGCAGGAGCATCGCCCGCGCCGTCTTGAGCGACTCGTCCCACATGCTCTTTTGCGCGTAGACCTCGGTCAACAGGACCAGCGTCTCCGGGTTGGTGGTGTCGATCTTGTACGCATCCTTGAGCCGCTCGAGCGCCTTGTCGGTGTGGCCGGCGTGCTGCTCGACGCGGGCCAGGCGGGTCATGTAGTGGGCCTGCGGCTTGGTCCGCTTGGGCGCGGCGGAGGTGACCTCGACCAGCCAGCCGTACATGCCGCCGGCCTCCTCGTAGCGCTCGCTGACGAACAGCGCGTCGGCGATGCGGCGATTGATCTCAATGTCGTCCTGGACGGCCTCGTAGACGGGAGCCAGGGCGCGCAGGGCCTCCTCCGGGTCGCGCACCTTGGTCATCAGGATGTCGACGCGCTCGAGCACCAGCTTCTTGCGCTCGCCGTCGTCCTCGACGTACTGGGCGAGCAATGCGAGCAGGTACGCGACCTGCTCCCAGTAGCCCTCCTTGCGGCTCAGCTCGAGCAGCTCGCGCGCGGCCTCGACGTTGGCCGGGTGCAGGTGCAACGCGGTCTCGAGGTGCTCGCGGCGCTTCTCCGGGGTCTCGGCGAACCCCGCGAGGCGCAGCTGCAGGCTGGCGCCGATGACACCCTGCGGCTGTAGGGCCTGGGCGCGGATCAGCAGGGCGCGCATCGCCTCGTCGTTGCCTTGCTGCTCCTCGACGGTCGACAGGGCGACGATCGCCGGGACGAAGTCGGCGTCGGTCTCGAGCAGCTCCGTGAGGATCTGGCGCGCCTTGTCGCCGTCGGAGAGGTGCTCGGCGTACAGCTCGGCGAGGCGCAGGCCGACCTCGCGGATCTGGTCGCCGCCGCCGAGCTCGCGCAGCACGACCATGAACTGCTCGAGCAGCTCGGCCAGCTCGGGCCACTTCTCGGCGGTGTCGAGCAGGCGCCACAGGGCGACCAGGCTCGGCGTGTGCGCCGGTGCCTCGGCCAGCAGCCGGCGGTGCAGCTCGGTCGCGTCGTCGGGGTCCTCGAGCTGCTCCTCGGCGAGGTGCGCCATCTCCTCGAGCACTGGCACGCGCTGCGAGCCGGTCAGGTGATCGAGCTTGCGCTCGAGCACGTCGCGGACGTCCTTCCAGCTCTTTTGCCGGCGGTGCAGGCCCTCGAGCTCCTGGATCGCCTGGAGGTCGTCCGGGCGGGCCGCGAGCATGTCGTTGTAGACGATGATCGCGTCATCGACCTTGCCGAGGTGCACGAGCAGGTTGGCGAGGCGATGACGCAGCAGCCGGCGCTCGTCGCCGTCAGTCGTGATCGTGATGCGCTGCTCGAGCGCCTTCGCCAGGCCCTCGTTGTCGCCGCTGCTCTGCAGCAGCTTGAGCAGGCTCTCCCACGCGGCGGCGTCGCCGGGCTCGACCTCGAGCAAGGCCCGGAGGTCGGCGAGCGCGGTGGTCGGGTTGGCCATCGCCTCGGCGACCGTGACCGCCTCGCGCAGCAGCGGGACGACCAGCTCGGGGTTGTTCGAGAGCCGGGCGTAACGCGTCAGCGCGTCGTGAAGCACCTCGAGGTTGCCGTCGGCGCGCGAGGCCATGATCTGCAGCTCGAGCGCCTCGAGGTTGTCGGGGTCGTCCTTGAGCACCGGGGTCAGGGCTTGCAATGCCGATGCCGGCTTGCGCAGGTCACGGAGCAGGATCCGCGTGGTCTCGAGGCACAGGGTCGTGCACGAGCGGCTCTCCTGCACGGCGGCGTCGATGCCACCGGCGAGGTACTTGACGCCCTTGACCAGCAGCGCCTGGGTGCGGGTCAGCGCGACGATGCGCTCGATCGCGGTCGGCGACTCGGCGTCGAGCTGGATCAGCGCGCCCCAGGCGTCGAGCGCCTCCTCGGCGCTGCCACCCCCGTCGTCGATCAGGCGCGCGAGGGTCTCGAGGCCGGCGATGCGGTCGCCGCCGGTGGCGTCGGTGAGGCGCAGGCGAGCGACCCGCGTCAGGCCCGGCTTGTTGCCGGCGACGTGGTAGGCGTTGTCGAGCGCCTCGAGCAGACCCGGCGGGATCGCGGCGCTGTCCCGCTGCGAGCGCTCGAGCACCCGCTCGAGCCCCGCGACCGCGCCGGCGAAGCCCGGGCGGGCGTCGAGCGCCTCGGCGTAGGCCGTGGTGGCCCCGGCGAGGTCGCCGATGTCATGACGGGCGTCACCGAGGCGCACCAGGATCTCGGGCTGCGTCGGTTGACCGGCGGCGAGCTTGGCCGACTCGGCCAGCGCGCGCGCGAGTAGCTGCTTGTCGCCCGCGGGCCGTGCGAGCCGCTCGATGTTGCGGACGGTGTTCTCGTCGGCGATCTCGGCGTCGAGCAGCGTGGCCAGCAAGTGCAGCGCGCGTGTGCGGTCGCCGAGGATGCCCTCGGCCATGTCGGCCGCAGACTGCGCGATCATCACGCGAGACTGCGGGTCGAGGTCGGTGCGAGCGGCCCGGCGAGCGAGCGCGTCGACGTGCTCCTCCGCCTTGTCGAGGCGGACCGACATCTTGTTGCTGGCCTCGAGGACAGGTCGCAGGTCTTCGGGTCCAACCTTGTCCATCAGCAGGTTGTTGGCCGTGAGGCTGCCTGCGATGTCGCCGAGCCGCTCGAAGCGGATGCGGGCGAGCTGGCGCAGCGCCTCGACGGCGTCGGTCGACGACTCGGCCAGGTTGGCGCGGGCCTCCCACACCTGCGCGAGCTCGGCGTAGCGGTGGGCCTGGTCGAGCTGCGGGATCAGCAGCGAGGCCGCCGAATCGGAGGTCTGCGGCTGGACGACGAGGCGCATCAGATCGGCGACCGCGTCGTTCTGGGCTGGCGTGATCGCGAAGATCGACTCGTAGTGCGGCATGGCGCCGGCCGGATCGGCCATCTGCGAGGTCTGTAGGCGTGCGACCGCGAGCAACAGCGCGACCTTGCGCTCGCGCGGCGCGAGGTTCACCCGCTCGAGCAGGGTCGTCGCGGCCTCGGGGTAGTTCTCGGTGGCCAGCAGCGCGTCGGTCAACATGGTCAGGGCCTCGTCGTCCTCCGGCGCGTCCATCAACAGGGCGCGCAGGGCCTCGACCTCGGCGAGGCGGTCGTGGGTGCCCTCGCGGTGCACGCGGGCCAGCTCCTTGCGCAGGGCCAGGCGCGCCTCGGGGTCATCGGTGCTCTCGATCTGTTGCTCGAGCACGCCGATCAACTTCGCGTGATCACCCTTGGCGGCATATAGCCGGCGCAGGCGCAGCATCGCGTCGGCGTTGCCGGGCTCGATGTCGAGGATCCGCCGCCAGGCGGCCTCCGCAGCCTCGGGCAGGCGCAGGGCCTGCTCGACCAGGCGGGCGAGGCGACGCAGCAGGTCGATGCGCTCCTCGTCGTCGGTGGCGACCTCGACGCGACGCTCGAGCACCAGACGCAGGCCCTCGAAGTCGCCCTCGATCGCCAGCGCCTCGTCGAGCAAAGCGAGCGCGCCGCGGTCGTCCGGGCTGACCTCGAGCGCACGCCGCAGGATCGTGATCGCGGCCGCGTTGTCGCCGGCGTTGAGCGCGAGCTGGCCGGCCTGCAACATCAGCGAGACCCGGCGCGCCAGATCGGTCTGCAGCGGCTCGGACTCGGCCGCCTGGAGCTGCGCCTGGCGCAGGTCGTAGTCGTAGCCGTGCTCGCGAGCGACCCGCATGATCTCGATGTCGAGCGCCTCGAGCGCGCCCTCCGGGCCGGGCTCGGACAGCGCGCGCAAGAGGGCGTTGAACGCGTATTGCGGGCCCTCGGGGCCCTGCGGCTCGAGCAACGACGCGATCTCGCGGAGTAGCTCGTGCCGCGTGACCGCGTCCTCGGTCTGGGTCAGCTGCCACTCGTCGACGGCGACCACGCGCATCGCGTCCTGGCTCTGCTCGTAGAGCGGGCGCAAGATCCCGAACAGGCGCACGCGCTGCTCGGCGCGGGACTCGGCGAGCTGCTCGAGCGCCTGGATCGCGCTGATGTTGCCGGGCTGCTCGCCCAGCAGCGCCTCGAGGGTGTCGATCGCGGCGTCGGGGTTGTCCTGCTTCGTGTCCTGCAGGTCGGCGATGCGCAGCTGGATCGCCTCGCGGGTGATCATCTCCTCGGCCCGCTCGAGGCGCTGGCGCAGCGAGTCGACGAGCGCGTCCCAGCGGGCCAGGTTCTCGTACACGCGCTCGAGGCGGGCGCGGGCGGTCTCCTCCGCGGGCTGCGTCTCGAGCACACGGACGAACGCGCGGATCGCCAGCTCGGAGTCACCGAGGATGCCGAGCGCGAGCTCGCTGAGGCGCATCAGCACCTGGATCTGGCGCTGCTCGTCGAGGCTGGTGTCGGCCTCGCGCCAGTACGCCTCGGCCAGCTCCTTCCACAGCTCGGCGCGGGCCAGGGCCTGTTCGAGCGCGGGGAA
Organism: Nannocystis sp.; assembly: GCA_043752905.1. Taxonomy (GTDB): domain Bacteria; phylum Myxococcota_A; class Polyangia; order Nannocystales; family Nannocystaceae; genus Nannocystis. Next base: position 6,482 of record JAYUXQ010001187.1, read on the forward strand.
CACGTTCGGGTCGTTCGGGCGCGCGGTGATCAGCCGCTCGTACAACGGCACCGCGCGGGCGGGCTTGTCGAGGCTGATCCACAGGTCGGCAGCCTCGCGGACGATCGCCAGCGACTCGTCGCGCTCGTCGCTAACGGCGTCACCGTTGACGTGCGCGGTCAGCAGCTCGGCGAGCGCCTCGGTGCGCGCGAGCGCGTGGGCCAGCCGGGCCAGCTGGTCGCGCGCGGGCTTGTAGATCGGGTCCTCCTTGAAGATACGGGCGTAGGTGTCGAAGGCCGCGTCGTAGTTCTCGAGCATGTCCTCCTGGGTCTGCGCGACGCGGGTCAGGATCTTCACGCGGGCCGCCGTGTCGTCACCGGCCTCGGCGAGGCGCAGCTCCTGCACGCGGATCAGCCGCGGCCAGTCCTGGGCCGCGCTGAACACGGGCTCGAGCTGCTCGATCACCTGCGGGCGCAGGTCCTCGTCGACGAAGTAGCGCGCGAGGTCGGGGCCGGCCGAGACGTACTCGGGCTCGTGACGCAGGGCCTCGGCGAAGTGGCGCAGACCATTCGCGAGGTCGCCGAGCTGATCGCGGTAGATCGTCGCCAGGCGCAGGTGGTTCTCGGTGCGCTCACGGCCGCGCTGTGCATCGAGCTTGGCCTCGAGGAAGCGGGTCAGGTCGTGCCAGCGGCCGGTCGACTCGTAGAGCGGCGCGACGAGGGCCTGCGCCTCCGCAGCGGTGGTGCCGTCGGGACGCACGCGCTCGTACAGGCCGATCGCGTCCTCCGGGCGGCTCAGGCGGGTGCGGTAGATCTCCGCGGCGCGCATGAAGAAGCGGTCGCGCTCGTCGCCCTCGCTGCGCTCGGCACGACGCACCAGCAGCTCGGCGAGCGCGTCGTCGTCGGCCTGGCGCACGAGCACCTGCTCGAGCGCGTCGGCAGCGGCGGTGTCGGACGGATCGTGGTCGAGCAGGCGCTCGTGGGCCCGACGCGCCTCGTCGAGGCGGTTCTGGCTCGCCGCGAGGCGGCCGATGTTGCGAAGCACCCTCCCCTGCAACGCGGGGTCCTGCACGCCGTCGACGACCTTGAGGTAGGCGTCGAGCAAGGCGCTGCCGCGCTCGGGGTCGGAGTCGAAGCGCTCGAGGCGGTCGAGGATGTCGGCGAGCTCGGGCTGGTCGCCGGCCTCGGCCAGCGCGTCACCGAGGACAGCGAAGGCCCGGTCGGCGTCGCCGAGGCGCTCCTCCTGCGTGCGGGCGACCTGCAGCAGCGCGAGCAGGCGATGGCGCCCCGGAGGCAGGTGCCGGGCGCGGCGCTCCTCGAGGTCGAGCAGCGCGGGCCAGTTGTGCTCCGCCTCGTAGATCGGGTGCAAGATGCCGATCACGCGCTCACGGACGTCGTCGTTGCCGAGGTACTCGGTGAGGGTGCTGCGGGCGCGCTCGTCCTCGGGGTTGATCCGCAGGACCTGCTCGAGCAGGTCGATCGCGTCGGGGTAGCGGCCGAGCTTGTCGCCGACCACCGCCGCGGTGCGCCCGAGCAGCGAGGCGCGGGTCTCGTCGTCGTCGGCGAGGGTGAGCAGGCGACGCAGGCCCTCCTCGACCTCGGGCCAGCGCTCGAGCTCGGCGTTGAGGCGGACGACCGCGTCGATCGCCGTGACCGTGTCGCGGGCGGGGACCTTCAGGTCGACGATCGCCTGGAACGCCTCGATCGCCTGGTACGGGTCCTTGAGCTGGTCGCGCTGGATCTCGCCGATCTTGCGCCACAGGCGGGCGCGCTCGGCGATATCCTCGACGGCCATCACGCGGCCGCGCAGCACCTGCGTCAGCGGCTCCCAGGCGCCCTGCGCGACGAAGATGCGCTCGAGGGCGTCCATCGCGGGCAGGTTGGCGGGGTCGATGTCGAGGACCTCCTGGTAGGTGCCGGCCGCGGCCTGGCTGTCCTCGATGCGATCCCGTTGCAGCTCGGCGATCTCGAGCAGTACACGGACCTGCTCGACATCCTTGTCGATGAAGCGCAGCAGCCCGCGCAGGGTCTCGACGAGCGCCGGGGCGTCGCTGGCGGCGCGGTGCAGGCGGGCCAGCGCGACGGTGGTGCGGCGCGCGAGCTCGACGTCCGGGGGATCGAGCGAGAGCAGCTCCGCGTAGGCCCGGCGGGCGCCGTCCTGGTCCTGCAGGTGGTCGTCGAGGACCACGGCGATGCGCGAGAGCAGCTCGATCTTCGCGCCCGCGTCGGGGAGCTTGGGCAGCGAGGCCTGCCACACGTCGACCAGCTCGCGCTGCTTCTCGAGCTGGATGCCGAGGCGCTGGAGCTCGCTGCGGATGTCGCTGCGGCGCGGCTCGAGCAGGTAAGCCTGGCGCACGGCGTCGAAAGCGGCCTCGGGGTTGTCGAGGTCGTTCTCGTGGATCCGGGCCAGCTCGAGCAGGTAGCCGGTCGCCTCGTCGACGGATCCGAGCTGCTCGGCCTGCGCGCGACGGACCTCGAGGATCTTCACGCGGCTCGCGTGGTCGTTGAGGCCGAGGTAGATCGGCTCCAGCAGCGCCGCTGCTTGCACCTGCACGTCCTTGTGGTCGAGCAGGCGCTCGAGCAGCGCGCGTGCGTCGGCGTTGCCGGGCTGCGCGCGCAGCACACCGCCGAGCAGGTCGACCGCGCCGAACGCATCGCCGAGCCGGGTCATGCGCAGCGCGGCGCGACGGGTCGCGATCGTGTGGCGCAGGGCGTCGTCCTCGACGAGGTCGGCCCAGCGCCCGAGCAGCTCCTCGAGCGCGTAATGGTCGTCCGGGGCCTCGGAGCCCTCGTACATCGCCGCGAGCTGCTCCATCGTCTTCAGGTCGTCGGGGACCAGGTCGAGCAGCTCCTCGGCGGTGCGCATCGCCGTCTCGCGCTGGCCGAGCACATCGCGGGCGATGTAGATAATGCGCGACAGCAGGCGCTTTTGCTCGTCGGGGTCGAAGATGACGTCGACGCGCCGGCGGTACAGCTTCATCAGCGCATCGTTGGCGCCGCGCATCTTGAGCAGCTCCTCGAGCGCCTCGTAGGCGACGGCGTGGGTCTCCTCGCGGTCGAGCACGGCGGCGTAGGCCTGCTCGGCCTCCTCGCCGAGGCGCAGGTCGTCCCGCAGGATCGCGCCGCGGGCCAGCTGCAAGTCGCGGATCAGGTTGAGCTCCTCGCGCGGGACGGCCCGGCCCTGCGACTCGGCCTCGTCGGCCTTGCGCTGGAGGTTCTTGAGGATCTGCTCGTAGGCGCTGGCGACCAGGTCCATGCGGCCGAGCTCACGCGCGGCGCGCTCGACCTCGCTGCGCAGCAGACCGTCGTCCGGCTGGGCGATCAACAGCTCGCGACGGACGCGCAATGCATCCTGCGCGCGGCCGGGCATCTGCGCGTAGAGGTTGGCGAGGCTGATGAGCTGCGAGGTGCGGGCCGGCGAGTCGGGCTCGGCCATCACCAGCACCTCCATCGCCTCGGCCTCGCGGCCGTGGTCCTGAATGCTGCGGTAGTACGGCAGCAGGCCGCGCATGATCGCCACGGCGCTGCTGGAGTCGCTGCGACGCAGGATCTCGAGCGCGTCGATCGTCGGCAGGTGATCGGGATCGAGGTCCAGGATCCGCAGGAACCCGGCGATCGCCTTCTGCGACTGGCGCAGGCGGGTCGAGTAGATGTGCGAGAGCTCGAACAGCATCGGGATGTGCTGCTCGCCGAGCTCGACGCCGTCGAGCCGGCGCTGCAGGATCTCCGCGAGCTCGGGCCAGCGCTCGCGGGCGCGGTACAGGCGGGTCAGGCTCTCGATCGCCTCGGCGTCGCTCGGCACCGCGGCCTGGATCTGGCTGTACGTTGCGATCGCCGCGTCGAGGTCGCCGATGCGCTGCTCCTGCAACACCCCCAGGCGACGCAGCACCGCTGCGCGCGCGCCGGGGTCGGTCGTCACGGACAGGCGGATGTCATAGATCTCGGCGAGCGGCTGCCACTGCTCGGTCGCCGTGTACATCTCCTCGAGCGAGGCCATCGCGGGGCGGTTGGTCGGCTCCAGCTCGATGATCTTTCGCAGGTAGCGCTGGGCGTCCTCGGGCGCGCCGAGGCGCTCGCGGGCGATCGTGGCGAGTTTATCGAGCAGCTCGAGGCGCTCACCGGCGTCGCACTCGGGGCTCTGGACCCTCGCCTCGTAGTAGCGCGCGAGCTCCTCCCAGCCGTCGGCCTTCTCCGCCGCCGACTCGAGGCCGGCGCGCAGCACCTGATCGCCCGGACGCAGCTTGTACGCTTGCCCGGCCCAGTGCATCGCCTGGCGCGGATCATTGAGCTTTTGCAGCGCGACGTCCCGCATGACGGCGATCGTGTCGAGGCGGTCGTCGTCGTCGACCGAGCCGGCGAGCAACACCGCGTAGATCGCGAGCACGCGGGTCCAGTCGCCGCGCTCGCGGTAGATCGGCAGCAGTTGGCGCGCGACCTGTTGGTTGTCCGGCTGGATCGCAAGGATCTTCTCCAGCGCCTGGAGTCCGCGCTCGGGGTCGGCGAGGCGGTCGCGCGCGAGCGCGGCGATCCTGCGGTACAGCGACAGGCGCTCCGTCTCGTCGGTCAACGCATCCGCTGCGCCGTAGAGCACGTCGACCACGCCGCCGAGGCGACCCTGCGCTTCATACAACGCGACGAGGTCGTCCCAGCGGCCCTCGGCGACGTATGCGGTGCGCAACGCGTTGTTGGCCCGCTCGTGGCCCGGCTTGCGGCGGGCGACCTCAGCCCACACGAGCACGGCCTCCGGCGGCTGACGCAGGCGCTCGGCGTGCATGTCGGCGAGGCGACCGAGCAGGTCGATCGCCACGCTCTCGTCGGTGGCCTGCTGGATCTTGCGACGCAGGATCTCCGCAGCCTCGGCCCAGCGGTTCTCCTTTTCGTACAGGCTCTGGAGCGCTTCGAGGGCGATGTCGACGTCGCCGTGCTTGTCGAGCACCTCGCGCCACGCGGCGATCGCCTCGTTGCGATCGCCGAGGCGGTCCTCGGCGAGGCGGGCGAGCTGGGCCCTGATCTCGAGCGCCTCGGCGCCCTCCGCGGTGGCGAGCTCCGACTTTCGCAGATCGATCAGCGCGCGCCAGTCCTTTCGCGACTCGTGGATGCGCGCCATCATGTTGCGCGCCTCCCGGTCGCCGGGCGCGAGGCCCATCGCCTCGTGCAGCAGCTCCATCGCGCGCGACGTATTGTTGAGGTTGTCGGCGTGGATGCCGGCGATCCGGCGCAGCATGTCGACCTGCCGCGGCACATCCTTCTCGCCGCGAGCCGACTCGAGCAGGCGGTTGTACACGGCCAGGAGGTCGTTCCAGCGGTTGCTGTTGCCGTAGGTGTCGGCGAGCGCCTGGATGGTCGCCGAGTGATGAGGGTTGATCTCGAGGATCTTCTGCAGGGTACCGAGCGCCATCGCGTCGAGGCGCAGCTGATCACGATAAAGCTCGGCGATCTCGAGCAGACGACGGATGCGGTCGTCGCGAGAGTCGGCGTTGTTCGGGACGCGGTCGTACTCCTCCTTGAGCAGCTCGACCAGCGCGGTCCACTTCTGGCCCTCGCGGTACAGCCGCTCGAGCGCCTTGGCGGCGCGCGGGTCGTAGCCGTCCTCACGCATCACCGATCGCCACACCTCGACCGCACGATCGAGGCTGCCGAGCTTCTTCTCCGCGAGGTCGGCCATCTCCTGCGCGAGGGCGAAGCGCGGCTCGATGTCCTCCTTCTTGAGAGCGCGACGCGCCTGCACGAGCACCTGCATCAGCTGGCTCGCGTCGGTGTCGGTGGCGAACATGTCGCGGTAAAAGCCGAGCACCTCGGCGCTCGCCGGGTCGTTGCGGCGCACGCGACGAAAGTACGGCTCGGCCTGCGCGGCCGGCCCGATGCCGCCAGAGGGCGTTCCGAGGCGCCACACGACCATGCCGGCGAGCAGCGCGACGTCGTTGCCAGCGACCTCACGCGGGGCCCTCTGCGCGGCGACCTTGGCGGCGTCGACGACCTCCTCGTGGGGCGCGCCGTCGAGGACGAGTCGACCGAGGACGCGCGCCGCGGCCTCGCCCGAGCCCGGGTCCTGCTTGGCCTCGGCGCGGGCCGTCATCAGATCGACGGACGCGAGGGCCGTCGCGAGCGCGTCGCGACGGGCGGGGTCGGACGAGGAGCTGAGGTACTGGAAGAGGACGGAGCGCAGTTCGGACATACGAGCCTCGGGAGGCGGCGCCGGGGAGGGTCCGGGGCCGCCGAGCGATCGGCGGGAGAAGCCGCCATATGGTGGCGAAGATCGGGCTTCTTATCTAGGTCGGGCCGGCGACGCGGTCCGTGCGAGGATAAACCGCCGACGCCCTCATGCCACGCACGAAAGCGTGACCGCCGCAGCAGCGGAGACGTTGAGCGAGGCAACCCCACCGGCGCCGGGGATCGTGGCCAGAAAGTCACAGCTCTCGCGGGTCAATCGTCGCAGACCCTTCTCCTCGCTACCGAGCACCACGACGAGCGCGTCGGGGAGGCCCGCCTTGACCAGCGCCTGCAGGGAAGTGCCGCCGTCGGCGACGGTGCCGAGGATCCAAAAGCCGGCCTCCTTGCAGGCCGCGAGGGCCCGCGCGAGGTTCGTGACCTGGCCGAGCGCGAGCCGTTCGCTGGCCCCGGCCGACGACCGCACGACCGTCGGCGACAGGCTGGCCGATCGGTCGCGGGCCCAGAACATACCCAGCGCGCCGAAGAACTCGGCGCTGCGGATCAGGGCCCCGAGGTTGTGTGGGTCCTGCACGCCGTCGAGCGCGACCAGCAACCGTCTGCGTGCGGTGTCGGCCGCCCGCAGCGCCAGCAGATCCTCGATGTCGTGCTCGCGCGGGGGTTTGGCCGCGGCCACGATCCCGCGCGCGAGATCGGGGCCGATGACGGTGCCCATCTCGTCGGGTGTGACCCGCGTGACGGTGATCCCGAGGCTCCCGGCCAGCGCCTCGGCGTCCCCGGGCGGCCGGTTGACGAGCACGAGCAGGCGCCGGATCCGGCGCGGGTCGGCGCGCAGCAGCTCGACCACGGCCCGCTCACCCGGCACGAGGTAGGTCGCGCCACCTGACCCGAGCCCCAGATCCCGGGGCGGCTCGCTCCTCACGAAAGCGGGGCGCGACGGGCCGGCGTGGGAGCGCGCTCCTGCGGGGGTTCGCGGACCCGGGCCGGGGCGGTCAGGGCCTCTCGCGGGGCCGGAGCTGGACTTGCGCGGGGGTGGGGACAAGGCGTCCGCCTTCTACCCTGAGCACGGCGGCGATGGGAGGGGTCGCCACACCCCCGGCCCACGCGGCGACCACGGCCCGCCACACCAGCCATGCCTGGTCGCCGGGCGGCTGACCCTCGAGGGCGGTGTACTCGTCGGCGAAGGCGTCGGCGTCCGGGGTCGGCCAGGCCACCGGGGCCAGCCACACGCCGTCGAGGATCTCGTGGCCGGGGCCGAGGGCATCGGCCGCGAGGCCCTCGCCGGTCGACAGCACGGCCACGCCCTTGCCGCCGCTGCGCTCGATGGCCATGCCGGAGCGGACCAGCTGGCGCAGCAACAACTCCATGCGCGCGAGCCGGTCCGGGACGATCAGCGCGACCTCCCCCTTGAGCTCGGCGAGGACCGGCGCGACGAACTTTGCGAAGCTCGTCATGTCGTCGGGATAATAAAGTGTTTTCAGGAGCTTGCTGTTGTTGTCTCGAAGTGACTTCGTCAACGCCTCGGCGGCCCGCTTGCCGTAGCTGTTGTCGGGCGCGAGGACCACGGCGGCGCCGCGACCGAGGCCGCGGAGCTGACCCGCGAGCGCGGCCGCCCGGGCCTCGAGGGTCGGCGCCACGCCTGTCACGCCGGCCGACGCCTCGCCCGGTATGACGAACCTCGGCTTGCCGCCGGCGGCCGCGGCAGCGGTCTCGGCCGCCGCGACATTGCCGGGACCGACCGGTCCGACGAACACCTCGACCCCCGCACGCATCAGTACGGCCGTCGCCTTCGCGACCTCGGCCGGCGTCGAACCAGCGTCCTGCCACACGACCTCGGTGGCGGTCCCGCGGGCGAGCACCTTGATGGCCGCCGCCGCCGCCGCGAGCTGGACGTCGGCGAGGCCGGCGAACTTGCCCGAGCGCGGCAGCAAGAAGCCGACGCGGGCGACCCCCGGCTTGCAGGCGGCCACCCACGCCGGCGCCTTCGGGTCCGCGGCGTGGCCCGCCCGCGTCAAAAGACATGCGGCCGCGGGTGTGCCGGTCGCGCTGCGGGCCGCCGTCTCGAGCGCCCCGGGATCGACGCCGAGCCACAGCGACCGCATGCGTGCCTCGGCCAGCGCCGCCTCCGGGCCGCCATCCGCGGCAGCGGCCCGCCACTGTGCATATGCGAGGACCGCTCCGGGTCGGTCGCCGGCCCGCTCGCGCGCCGTCGCGGTCGCGGCGAGGCGCTCGAGGTCCGGCCCGCTCGCGGCCGGCAGCGCCGTCAACCATTGCAGCGCTTGCTGGGGATCGCCGACCTGGGCCTCGGCGAGGGCCCGCACACGCGCGAGCTGCTGCGCGAGCCCCTGCTCCGGCCCCGCCAGATCGCCCCCCGCGGCGCGGGCCTTGCTGACCTCGGCGAGCCCGGACCCGGCATACCCGGACGCGGCCGCGTAGTCGCCGGCCCGCAGCGCCTGGTCGGCCTTGGCGTGCAGCGCCGCGAGCTTGAGGTTGCGCGGTGGTTCACGCGACAGCAGGCGATCGGCGGCCGTGGCGATCTCGGGCGCAGCGGGATCCGCCGCCTGGGCCCGACGCACGGCCTCCCAGTCGGCCTCGAACTCCGGCGCGACGCTCCCGGGATCGAGGGTGCCCTGCGCGGTCGGGCGGGTGCTGGTGGCCTGCGACGTCCGACACGCCGCGAGCGCAGGTCCCAGCCCGACGAGGATCACGGCCGCCACACGCGCGACGGCGAGGCCGCGAGCGAGGGGCGAACGGAGACGGACGAGGCCACGGCGCGACGACATGGCCCGAACCATACGTGTCCTGCCCGCGATCCCCCAAACGAATCGCAGGCGCTCACCTGGCGCGGCAGCGAGCCACGCGCCGGCCCCTGCCGGATGCCGGGCGCCACGTGCTATATCCAGCGGCATGTCGATCGGCGACAGCGAAGATCTGGACGACGCGGGCTTCGGCGAGACGAGCCGCTATGCGGCCCACCTCGACCGCGGCTGGTCGCTCCTCGACCGGGCGGAGTTCGAGGCGGCGCGCCAGTCGGCCAACCATGCCCAGCACCTGCGACCGGACGCCCCGGACGCCGCGGTGTTGCTGGGGGCGATCGCCCTCGCGGAGGGGGACGCCTCCGAGAGCCTGCGCTGGTACGACCAGGCGATCGAGCTCGACCCCGACTACTTCGAGCCCTACGCCGCCGCCGCGCAGGTCGCCCTGTTCGACCTCGGCGACGCCATCCGGGCCCTCCACTACTGCGATGACGCCCTCGAGCTCGACACCGTCTCGGCGATCGACGCGATGGACCTCGAGCTGCTCGGCGCCGAGTGCCTGATCTCCCTCGGTCGCGACGACGAGGCCCGCGCCCGCCTCGACACCCTGCGTGAGCACCCGCTGTTCGCCGCGATCCTCCACCCGCCCCCGAGCGACCCCGAGGTCTCCGCCAGCCCCGACGACCCCGATCCCGAGGTCCTCGAGGCCCCCGCCGAGGCCGAGGAGGAGGCCCCCCCGCGTCGTCGGTCCCGCAGCGCCCGCGTGCGCGAGGCCCTGACCGCGCACGAGCCCGGTGAGGCCGACGAGGACGACGCCGACGACGAGGCGGACGCCGCCGAGGCCGCGGTCGCCGAGCTCAGCGAGGACGAGGACGGCGAACCACTCGACCCCGAGGAGCGCACTGCCCAGGTCCAGCGCGTGTTGCAGTTCGCGCTGCGCCTCAGTCGTCTGTGGCTCGACCTCGGATCGGCCGAGGGCGCCCTGCCCCTGCTGCGCGCCGCCGTCGAGCGCTTTCCCAACAATGCCGACGCCTGGCACCTCGTCAGCGAGGCCGAGTTCCTCGCCGGTGACGCGCGGGCGGCCTGCCACGCGGCCCTGCGGGTCTATCGCCTCGACGCCCAGAGCCAGGCCCCGAAGTGGTTGCCGAGCCCGGCGCAGCTGCACCGCAAGGTCGTGCACATCCTCAGCACCTGTACCGACGACAGCCTGCGCGAGCTCGGCCAGCGTCGCGCCGCACTGGTGTTGCTCGTGCACGACGTACCCTCGCTCGAGCTCGTGCTAGAGGGCGTCGATCCCCGGATCCCCGCGGTCGCGCTGGCGACCCGCGGCGGTCACCACGACGGCCATCACGACGGCCATCACGACAGTCACCACGACGGCCATCACGACGGCCACCACGACGGCCACCACGACGGTCACCCGGACAGCCTCGGCGACGGCACCGAGGACCGCGCCCCCGAGCTGACCGGCCTCGCCGTGTATCGCCGCAACCTCATGCGACTGGCCCGCAGCCCCGAGCAGTTCGACCAGGAGCTGCGCTTCGCCGTGCTCGAGGAGCTCGCCAACTTCTTCCAGCTCGCCGACCCGCGCCGCGCCGCGCTCGGCCTGCCCCCGATCGGCGGCGAAGCACTCGAGGAGGGCCTCGCCGCCCCGGAGCCCGAGCCGATCCCCGAGCCCGCCCTCGACGACGGCAGCGGCGATGGCCCCCGCCGCCGCCGCCGCAAGCGCATGCTCTCCTGATCTCGCCG
>JAYUXQ010001188.1:0-2807 GCA_043752905.1 Nannocystis sp.
CCGTCGTCGTCCCGGATGACGTCACGCTCGAGGGCTGCGAGGACGACGTGTGGATCCTGCAGATCGCGGGCAACCTCGACGTCAGCACCGGCAAGAGCGTACTGCTGGCCGGCGGGGCCCGGGCAGAAAATGTGTTCTGGCAGGTCGCCGGTAAGGCGACAATTCACGCGAACGCGCACTTCGAGGGTATCATCCTCTCCAAGACGGACATCATCTTCCAGACCGAGGCCTCGCTGCACGGCCGGGCACTCGCACAGGCCATGGCCACGTTCGACAAGAACATGATCACGGCCCCGTCGACCGGGAGTTGAGCAACCCCAGATCCACGGGCTCGCGGCGAAATTCGCCGTGGAGTCCCATGGCCCCGTCGCAACGCGAGCGCAGGAGCAGTCGAGATGACCCCAGAGCAGTCCGAGGCAGTTGAGATAAAGAATATCGACCGCAGGCAGCAGGCGCGTTGGTTGATCCTGCTCGCCTCGATGGCGGGCGCGCTCTACGTGTGCTGGCTGATGCTCGCGCCCTTCGTCAGCGTCCTGCTGTGGGCGGGCGTGTTGACCCTCTCCTTCATGCCGGTGTACCAGCGGATCCTCGCCCGCACGGGCAAGCCGAGCCTCAGCGCGGCCATCTCCACCCTGTTCGTCGTGTTCGTGATCGGCGTGCCGATGGGCCTGGTCGCCTGGGCGATCATCCGCGAGATCGTGCCCGCGATCGCCATGCTGCAGGGCGCCTTCGGGGCCTTCCTCGACCCAAACGGGGAGGCCGCCGGTCCGGCGATGGACTGGCTCGGCAAGCAAGTCGACCTGCCGCGCGCCCGCCTGCAGATCAACGAGCGGCTCGGCGAGATGAGCACGGTGATCGCCAGCCACACGATGGGCGTCGTCGGCGGGATCCTCAGCCTGGTCATCCAGGCCCTGTTCGTCGTGTTCGTGATGTTCTACCTGTTCCGCGACGGCAAGATGATCCGCGAGGCGATGGCCTCGGCGATCCCGCTGCGCAACCGCGAGACGCGCATCATCCTCCACCGCGTCACCGAAGTCGTCGGCGCCAGTGTCAACGGCGTCCTCGTGATCGCCGCGATCCAGGGCGCGCTCGGTGGCATCGCCTTCGCCGCGCTCGGCCTGCCCTCCGCGATCGTGTGGGGCGCCGTGATGATCTTCCTGTCCCTGATCCCGATCGCTGGCGCGTTCGTCATCTGGATCCCCGCCGCGATCTACCTCGCGGCCACCGGCTCGTGGATCAAGGCGATTATCTTGACCCTGTGGGGCGGCGTCGTCATCAGCCTGGTCGACAACTTCCTGCGTCCGCGCCTCGTCGGCAAGCGCGCCAAGCTGCACGAGCTGTTCATCTTCTTCGCCGTGCTCGGCGGCCTGAACGTGTTCGGCCTCGTCGGCCTCGTCCTCGGCCCCGTGGTCCTGGCGATCGCGCTGAGCCTGTTCGAGACCTTCCGTCACCCCGATGCTGGCGCCAGCATGACCGCCACCGAGCTGTTCTTGCCGGACGACAGCCCGTACCGGAACCGTGAATGAACCCGTACGCTGGCGTTCCGCGCGACCCGCCACATGCTTGTGCTTCTCGTGGTCCCATGCCGCACCGCCCGTATGTCCCCTCTGTCGCCCGCCCCGGGCGTGACTCTCCCATGAGGCAGGCCCCGGTCCGCCTCGCGGCCGGTGCCGCCCTCGTATGCACGCTCGTGTGCACGCTCGGCTGCGCGACCGGCGCGGAGAAGATGGTCCGCGGCGGCATCGAGGGCGGCCTCGCCGGCACCCTCGAGGCGCTCAACGACCCGCACAACAAGGAACTGCTGCGCAAGATCCTACAGGACAGCCACATCAAGCAGTCGGCCCATGACTTGACCGAGGCGATCACCGGCGGCGCCCTCGACGGTGTCACCGACGCCGAGCGCATGAAGAAGATCCGCGAGGCCAGCGACGCCTATATCCGCACGATCGCCAGCGCCGTCGGCAAGGCCCTCGACGAGGACATCTCGCCCTCCGTCACCCGCGGCGTCGGCGACGTCGTCGGCGGCACGATCGCCTCCGCTCTGCGCCCCGAGAACCGCCAGCTGGCCCGTAGCTTCATCGACGGCGTCACCCGCTCGACCATCACCGCGTTCATGCAGAGCACCTCGAAGGGCCTGCGCGACGACCTCGGCCCCGCCCTCAACAAGGTGCTCGCGCAGGACCTCGGCCCCGGCCTGCAGCGCGTCATCGAGGACAACCTCGGCCCCGCCCTCAAAACCGTGATGGAGCGCGACCTCCAGCCGATGATGGCCTCGGCCCTCGGTGGCGAGGAGGGCGGCGGCGCCGGCGTCTTCGCCCGCGCACTGACCCGCCAGATCGTGCTCGGCGTCAACGACGGCATGAGCGACCTCGGCATCTCGCCGGTCGGGTCGAGCAAGAACGGCACCGCTACCACCGGCGGCTTCGGCGTGCTCGGCTGGATCCCGTGGGTGCTCGGCGTGCTGCTCCTGATCCTGACGATCGCCGTCGTGCGCCTGATGCTCACCCGCCGGGCGATCGCCGCGGACCGGGCCCGCAGCGAGGCGATGCTCGTAAGCATCCTGCGCGCCGTCAAATCCGGCGAGGAGGGCGAGGTCCCCGGCCCCGCCGACTTCAACACCGTCATCGCCCGCGCCCGCCAGCAACTCCCGAACCTCGAGAGCAGCGACTCGTACCTCGCGCACATCATCACGCGCGCGTCCCTGCCGAACCGGCCGAGCGCGCCGGCCCGGGCCAAGCTACCCCCCGAAAACCCCTACGCCGACGCCGCGGTCGCGGCCGTCAAGAAGTCGCCGCCACCCCCGGTCG
>JAYUXQ010001189.1:0-2806 GCA_043752905.1 Nannocystis sp.
TCACGCGCTGGGCATACAACGCCCGCGCGGCCAGCCACACCGCGGGCGCGGCCAGCAGACACCACGCGACGAACACAGCGTGCACCGCCCAGATCTCGCGCGCGATGAACCGAAAGATCGCCGCGAACAGGAACCATGTCCCGGGCGACTTCATATCCATCGTGTCGCGGTACGGCACCCCGCCGTCGCGGATGATGTCGGCCTCGTACAGGATCCCCGCGATGTCCGCGTTGCCGAGCCCGGGGATGCGATGAAACGCGCGCGTCGCCAGCAGCAGCGCCACCCCGAGCAGCACCAGCGCCAGCGGCAACCACCGCCTCCGCCCCGCCCCGCCTGGCGCCGCGTCGTCCATCCGGCCCTGCCTAGCACGGCCGGCGCGCGCAGGTCCAACCCGACCCGACCCGACCATCGCCCGATCCCGACCTGTCCGATCGGACAGCAATTGCCGCCACGGGCCCCCGCACCGCCACCGCGCCGCAGATGCGCCGATCTTGCCCTTCCGGCGGTCCTCCCGCATCATCGCCCTGCCATGCGCAGCCCCACCACGATCCTCCTCACCCTCGCCTGCACCCTCACCGCCTGCGGTGGCGACGGCGTCGGACCCGTCGACTCCGGCGTGCCCCCCGAGAAGTTCGGCAAGGACCTGACCGCCGACGAGGAGGAGAAAATCTGCCTCGCCTCCGCCGAGAACCTCGCGGGCCAGACCAGCGTCGCCGAGCTCAAGAACTTCAGCTGCGTCCTCTTCGGCCTGACCTTCGCCGCCCTCGGCGACAACACGCCCGAGGCCTGTGAGAGCGCCGCCCAGATGTGCCGCGACGGCGCTGGCGAGGCCGGTGACGACGACGGCGGCGCCGATATGTGTACGCTCGACCTGTCCGCCTGCGACGCCCCGGTCGTCGACATCGAGGCCTGCCTCACCGAGCGCAACGAGGCGTTCGGCAAGGCAGTGCGCGAGGCCTCCTGCGACGACGCCGGCAAGATGCCGACCGAGGCCACCGACGGCCCGGCCTGCAGCAAGATCAAGGCGACCTGCCCGGGCGTCTGACCGCGCGCGCCAGCGCTCGCGCCGCGCGGCGAAAGACTTTACGGGCGCGCGCAGACCGTTACACTGCGCCGCCTTGGTGACCGTGACACCGCCCCGCCCGCTCGCCGTGCTCCTCTTCGCCGCCACGATCGGCGTCGGGGCCTGCCTGCTGTTTCAGGTCCAGTTCATCCTCGGCAAGCAGATCTTGCCGTGGTTCGGCGGCGCGCCGGCCGTGTGGACCACCTGCATGCTGTTCTTCCAGCTGCTCCTGCTGCTCGGCTACGGCTACGCCCACCTGCTCGGCAGCAGCGCCTCGCCGGTCCGCCAGCGCAACATCCACCTCGCCGCGCTCGCCCTCGCGGTCGCGCTGCTCGGCCTGCATATCGCGCTGTGGCCCTCGCCGATCACCCCCTCGGACGCCTGGAAGCCCGGCGCCGGCGACAGCCCCTCGCTGGCGATCCTCGGCCTCCTGCTGTTCACGATCGGCCTGCCCTACCTGGTCCTGTCCGCGACCGGCCCGCTGCTGCAGAGCTGGTACGCGCGCTGCTTCCCCGGCGCCTCGCCCTACCGCCTCTACGCCCTCTCCAACCTCGGATCCCTCCTCGGCCTGCTCAGCTACCCCTTCGCCCTCGAGCCCCTGCTCCCGGTCGCCGGCCAGGGCTGGGTGTGGTCGGCCGGCTTCGTGTTGTTCGCCCTCGGCTGCGCCGGCACGGCCGTGCTCGTCGGCCGCACCGCGCCGCTGTCGCGCGTGGCGCTCCCCCACGCACCTGTCCCTTCGGACATGCCGTCCGGCTCCGGCCCCGGCCGCATGACCCTGTGGTTCGGCCTGGCGATGACCGCCTCCGTATTGCTGCTGGCGATCACCAGCCAGATCTCGCTCGAGGTCGCCGTCATCCCGTTCCTGTGGATGCTCCCGCTGTCGCTGTATCTGCTCAGCTTCGTGCTCTGCTTCGAGTACGAGCGCGCCTATCACCGCGGCGTGTGGGTCACCGCCCTGCTGATCGGCGCCGGCTGCACGGCCGCGGTCATCCGCAAGGGCGTCGAGGCGCCGATGCTCCTGCAGCTCGCCGCCTACCTCGGCACCCTGTTCTTCGCGTGCATGGTCTGCCACGGCGAGCTCGTGCGCCAAAAGCCCGAGCCGAGCCGCCTCACCAGCTTCTACCTGCTGGTCTCCGCGGGTGGAGCCGCTGGCGGCGTGTTCACGGGCATCGTCGCCCCCGCGATCTTCCCCGACCTGTGGGAGCTGCCGCTCGCGCTCGTCGCCGTCTGCGCCCTGGCGATCGCCCTGTGCCTGCGCGTCGGCTGGCCGCGGCATCGCAACCTGCGCCTGCTCGTAAGCATCTTCGGCGCCCTCTACCTCCTCGGCCTCACCGGCGTCTTCGTCTATCACGCGCACCACGAGTACGAGGATCACATCCACATGTCGCGCGGCTTCTTCGGCGTCCTGCGCATCGAGAAGATCCACAGCGACTCCGGCGAGCCGCTCACGCGCCTGCGTCACGGGCGGATCATTCACGGCCTGCAATACGAGGACCCCGACCTCGCCGCCATGCCGACCACCTATTACGGCCCCGGCAGCGCCGTCGGCCTGGCGATCGCCCACCACCCGCGACGCGCGCGCAGCGAACCCTTGCGCCTCGGCTTCGTCGGCCTCGGCACCGGCACCCTCGCCAGCTACGCCGTCACCGGCGACACCGTCCGCTTCTACGAGATCAACCCGCACGTGGTCGCGCTGTCCGGCGGCACCCAGCCATACTTCACGTATCTACGCGACTGTGCCGG
>JAYUXQ010001190.1:0-6954 GCA_043752905.1 Nannocystis sp.
ACAGGAGCGTGCGGCTGCGGGCCCCCCGCCACCGCTCCGGCGGGTACGCGACCGCCGTCGTCCAGCCAACGGGCCGTGTGCGTCGCGCGATGCACCCGCCGCTGTCGGGCTATCCTCGCCCTCCCCAGTGAAGCTGCACGAGTTCCAGGCGAAACAGGTCCTCGCGCGCTCCGGCATCCCCATCCCCGACGGACGCGTGGCGACGACCCCTGCCGAGGTGGAAGCCGCATGCCGCGCGATGGGCTCGGGCCCGTGGGTCGTCAAGGCGCAGGTCCATGTCGGCGGACGCGGGAAGGCCGGCGGCATCAAGCTCGCGGCGACGCCGGCCGAGGCCCGCGCACACGCCGAGGCGATCCTCGGCATGGAGATCAAAGGGCTGCGGGTCGAGAAGGTCTACCTGGAGCGCGCCGCGAAGATCGCGAAGGAGCTCTACCTCGGCATCACCCTCGACCGCGTCACCGGCCGCACCACCCTGATGGCCTCGACCGAGGGCGGCATGGACATCGAGGAGGTCGCCGCGCACACCCCGGAGAAGATCATCAAGGAGAACATCGACCCGGCAGTCGGCCTCCAGCCGTTCCAGGCGCGCAAGCTCGCGTTCGGCCTCGGACTCCAGGAGCCGGTCGCCAGCCGCACCGTCAAGTTCCTCCTCGCGGTCGCCGCCGCGTACGACAAGCTCGACTGCTCGCTGCTGGAGATCAACCCGCTGATGATCACCAAGGCCGGCGAGGTCATCGCCCTCGACGCCAAGGTCACCTTCGACGACAACGCGATGTACCGCCACCGCGACCTCGAGGAGCTGCGCGACCCGAACGAGGAGGACCCCTCCGAGCTCGAGGCCAAGGCGTGGGACCTCAGCTACGTCAAGCTCGACGGCGAGATCGGCTGCATGGTCAACGGCGCTGGCCTGGCGATGGCCACGATGGACATCATCCAGTACGTCGGCGCCGACCATCACATCCGGCCGGCCAACTTCCTCGACGTCGGCGGCGGCGCCACGGCCGAGCGCGTCACCGCGGCCTTCAAGATCATCACCCGCGACCCCAACGTCCAGGGGATCCTCGTCAATATCTTCGGCGGCATCATGAAGTGCGACACGATCGCCACCGGCGTCATCGCGGCGGTCAAGGAGGTCGGCCTCACCGTCCCGCTCGTCGTCCGCCTCGAGGGCACCAACGTCGAGCTCGGCAAGAAGATGCTCGACGAGAGCGGCCTCAACGTCGTCACCGCGACCAACCTCCGGGACGCGGCAACCAAGATCGTGGGACTGGTGAAAAAGTCATGAGCGTCCTCGTCGACAAGAACACGCGTCTGCTCGTCCAGGGCATCACCGGCAAGGTCGGGATGTTCCACGCCGAGAACTCGCTCAAGTACGGCACCCAGGTCGTCGGCGGCGTCACCCCCGGCAAGGGCGGCGAGAAGGTCCTCGGCGTCCCGGTGTTCGACACCGTCGCCGGCGCCGTCAAGGCCACCGGCGCCGACGCCACCGTCATCTTCGTGCCCCCGCCCTTCGCGGCCGACGCGATCATGGAGGCCGCCGACGCCGACGTGCCGCTCATCGTCTGCATCACCGAGGGCATCCCGGTCAACGACATGGTCCGCGCCAAGCGTTACCTGCAAGGCCGCAAGTCCCGCCTGCTCGGCCCGAACTGCCCCGGCATCATCACGCCGAACCAGTGCCGGATCGGCATCATGCCCGGCTACATCCACACACCCGGCAAGATCGGCGTCGTCTCCCGCTCGGGCACCCTCACCTACGAGGCCGTGCACCAGCTGACGACCCTGGGCCTCGGCCAGTCGACCGCGATCGGCATCGGCGGCGATCCCGTCAACGGCACCAACTTCGTCGACTGCCTGCGCCTGTTCCAGGACGACCCCGAGACCGAGGGCATCATCATGATCGGCGAGATCGGCGGCTCTGCCGAGGAAGACGGCGCAGCCTTCATCCAGGCCCACATGAACAAGCCCGTCATCGGCTTCATCGCCGGCATCACCGCCCCCCCGGGCAAGCGCATGGGCCACGCCGGTGCCATCATCTCCGGCGGCAAGGGCACCGCGGAGGCCAAGCTGGAGGCCCTACGCGCCGCCGGTGTCACGATCGCCGAGACCCCCTCGGACCTCGGCTCCACGATGGCCCGCGTCCTCGGCCACAAGTCCGGCAACGCGGCTTAGCTCCAGTCTCCAGAACAACCCCCCGGGGGTCGGCGGCCACAGATGAAGACTCCATCTGTCGGCCGCTTCTTCGTTTTCCGAGGATTTCAGGCACTGTACATTACGTATTCCTCCATACATTTTTAACAGTGTAAATGTCCCTGGCCGGTGGCTCCCCTGTGCTGTCGACCGATCACATGCACTTGCAAACTTCGCTAGCGGCGCCTACGTTGCGTTTTATGCGGAGACTAGGATTGTTGCTGGCATTCACCGCCTGCGCGCCCGGGAATGGCGAAAGCTCCACCGACGTCGACCTCGGTACCTCGACGACCGAAGAAGGCACCACCATGCACGGCGTGCAAACCGTCACCAGCGAGACGGTCGACCCCGAGACGGGGACCACAGCCCCCGTCACGACGACCGGCCCGACCGAGGCCACCAGCGAGCCCGTCTCCGGGTCCAGCGGTGGTAGCGACACCGGCGACACCAGCACCGGCGGCACCACGGCCGTGTGCGGCAACGGCATCGTCGAGGACCCCGAGCCCTGCGACGACGGCAACTCGGTCGACGACGACGCTTGCAGCAACGAATGCCGCCCGCCCGGCTGCGGCGACGGCATCCTGCAGATCCCCGAGGCGTGCGACGACGGCAACCAGGCCGACGACGACGCCTGCACCAACGGGTGTCTGGTCGCCATCTGCGGCGACGGTAAGGTCCACACCGAGGTCGAGGAGTGCGACGACGCCAACACCGATGACAGCGACGCCTGCCGCGGCAACTGCAAGCAGGCGCGCTGCGGCGACGGCGTCCTGTGGGCCGGCGAGGAGGTGTGCGACGACGGCTTCAACGACGGCGAGTACGACGGCTGCGCGACCGACTGCAAGTCGAAGGCCAGCGAGTACTGCGGCGACGGCGTCGTCCAGGACGCCTACGAGCACTGCGACGGCGCGACCGGCATGATGGGCGTCGACTGCACCAAGTGCCTGTTCGACTTCTCCGCCGTCCCGCAGATGTCCTGCTACAAGACCTGCAGCTGGGCCGGAGCCGCCGGCTGCGGCCAGGAAGACGCCGACGTGTTCTGCAAGCTGCGCACCGGCAGCCCGGCAGCCAAGGCCGCCGACTTCAAGCTCGTGTCCCCGACCGACAAGGGCGGCTTCCCCTGCGCCGACCCCAAGGTCTTCTTGGAGCCCGACCTGCGCAAGCCCCTCGGCCTCCTGACCGAGTTCGGCGTCAACAAGCCCGTGTACTACCAGGAGAGCCAGATCGCCTTCACCCACGGTACCGCCCTCGTCATCCAGGGCTCCACCCTGGTCTGCTCGAACTAGCCCTCTGGTGCGGGCTCCAGCCGGGAGCCTGCCCGGAGCGACCCGCATGGGATAGACTCGCCCGGCACATGTGGCCCCGCTTCGAACAGATCACGAGCCGCGACGTGCTCGACCGCCTCGACCGCCTCGACCTGCCGTTTAACCAGTACGGCATGGACCCCTACGGCATCTCGAAGCAGCACATCGGGCTCTTCATGAGCATGCTCGAGGTGTTTTATAAATATTACTTCCGCGTGCGCTGCTTCGGCCTCGAGAACATCCCGAGGACCGGCCCCGGGATGCTCGTCAGCAACCACTCGGGCGGCGTCCCGGCCGACGGCGGCATGATCATCGCCTCGCTGTTCTTAGCGCTCGAGCCACCACGCGTCGTCCACGGCATGGTCGAGAAGTTCGCCCAGGAGTGGCCCTTCGTCAGCCAGTGGTTTAGCCGCGTCGGCCAGCTCCCCGGCCTGCCAGAGCACGCGATCCGCCTGCTCAACGACGGCCGGCTGCTGATGGTCTTCCCGGAGGGCACGCGCGGCCTCGGCAAGCTCTACAAGGACCGCTACAACCTGAGCCACTTCGGCACCGGCTTCATGCGGATCGCCCTGCAGACCCGGAGCCCGATCGTCCCGCTCGCCTTCATCGGCGGCGAGGAGGCCATGCCGACCATATTCCACGCCAAGCGCCTCGCTCGCATGTTCGGCGCCCCCTACTGGCCCGTCCCGCCGTACCTGCTCCCCGTCCCGCTCCCGCTCGGCTGCGAGATCCACTACGGCAAGCCCATGCACTTCGAGGGCACCGGCAACGAGCCCGACGAGGTCGTCGAGGGCTACGTCGAGCAGGTCAAGAGCGTCATCAACATGCTCGTCATCCGCGGCCGCGCCGTCCACGAGCAGCGCCGCGCCGGCGCCGAGTACATCACGCACGAGACCGACGCCACGGAGCAGACGCCATGAAGATCCTGATCACCGGCATCAACGGCAACCACGCGCGCATGGTCGCCCTGCGCCTGCTCGCCCAGGGCCACCAGATCCTCGGCATCGACCGCCGCCCGTGGCCCGACGCCCCCCCCAACATCCACGTGTTCCAGACCGACGTCCGCAAGCGCCCCGCCGCCGACGTGTTCCGCCAGCACCGCCCCGAGGTCGTCATCCACATGGCGACGATCACCCACTTCTCGGCCACCGCCGACGAGCGCCTGCGCATCAACCTCCACGGCACCCGCCTCGTGTTCGATTATTGCCACGAGTTCGGCGTCAAGCAGGCCGTGTTCGTCGGCCGCCATACCATCTACGGCGCCGCGCCCGACGCCCCGCTCTACCGCACCGAGGAGGAGCCCCCGCTCGCCGTCAGCACCTTCCCGGAGCTCGCCGACCTCGTCGCCGCCGACCTCTACGCCGGCTCCGCCCTGTGGCGCTGGCCCGAGCTCAAGACCGCCGTCCTGCGCCTCGTCTACATCCTCGGCCCGACGCGCAGAGGCACGCTCGCCAACTTCCTCGAGGGCCCGCGCGTGCCGATGATCTTCGGCTTCGATCCCCTCTATCACTTCATGCACGACGAGGACGCCGTCGAGGCGATCATCCGCACCGTCGACCACCAGCTCAGCGGCGTGTTCAACGTCGCCGGCCCGCCACCGATCCCGCTCTCGGTCCTCGCCCGCGGCACCGGCCGCCAGGCCATCCCGATCCCCGAGCCCCTGTTCCGCTACGCCGTCGGCCGCTTCGGCCTCGCCTACCTCCCCCCCGGCGCCGCCGCCCACGTCAAACACCCGATCGTCGTCGACAACTCGGCCTTTCGCGCCGCCACCGGCTTCGAACACCAGTACGACGCCCACGAGATCATGCGTGGTTTCCGTGACGGCTGATCAGCGATACGGATCCGGGTCGTAACGCAGCAGCGCCACCTCGAACGCCTCGAGGTGCTCCGCGAGCAGCTCGCGGCGCCGCAGCGACGCGACCGGGTCCTGCGCACCGGTGACCCGCGGCGGCTTCTCGGGCGCCTCACGCAGCGTCTCGCCGAGCAGCACGCCGACCATATCGCGATACGAGATCCCCAGCCGATCGATCACCTCGGTCTCGAGCGGCCCGAGATCCTTGACCGCCGACACCCACGCCCACGCGAGCCCGTCGAGCGCCGGTTCGTCGGGCGCCGAGGACTCGATCGCGAGACGCAGGATCCGTGTCTCTTCGGCCAGGCGGCCCAGGCGCGCCGGCAGGTGCCCGATCGCCAGCGCGACGTCATCACCGGCTCGCACCTGCCGCTCGAGCAGCCAGCCCGGCCGCACGATCACCTGCGTGAACAAGCCCAGACACGACACGCTAAACACGATCACGAAGAAGCCGAAGCCGATCCACGTAAAGCCGATCAGCGTCGTGATGATCGCCGCGGCCGTCCACGACACCAGTTGCCAGATCGCCATGAGGCCCGCCCAGCGGCCCCACTGCACCCGTCTGGCAGCATCCGCTGCGATCTCTCGCTGCCGGCGCGCGGTGCGCGTTTGCGCACGGATGGCCAGCGACGTCGTCTCACGCGTGACTTGCGGGGCTCGCATCCTTCGCGGTCAGTGTAGTGCCAGCGCGAGCGTCCGGGCAGCGTGACGCCCTTCATCGACCCGGCCTGTCCGTGCGCCGCACGCGACTCGGTTTAGAATGCTGCGGCGCGCGGCGGTCTACCGCTGCGACCCCCACCCTCGCAGGAGAGTCCATGACCACCCATACCTCAAACGCTTCCGCTCCCAGTCCCCGCCGTCGCCGCCTGCCCCGCCTCTCCCGGGGTCTGTGTCTGGCCGCGACCCTCGGCGCCGCGGGTCTCGGCGCGCAGGCGGTCTCCTCCGAGGCCGAGGCCGGCGTCCCCCGCGTGCTGCGCCCGGGCACCCGCCCATTGGCCTTCCTGCTCGGCCTCGGCCCGTCCTGGGGCTTTCGCGACCGCTACCGCTACGGCTACTACGATGGGAACGACTGCAACGGTAACAACCCCTACTGCCGCGGCGGCTTTTACGGCGGCTTTAGTGCGTTCAAGCTGACCCAGGAGTTCATGGGCCACTTCTCCGGCAACGCCTCCGGCCCGGCCCTCGGCATCCTGATGAACCAGGAGTTCTCGGGCCCGTACTTCGGCCTCAACATCGCCCCGAAGTTCACCTACGACATCCAGGTCAGGCGCGACCTCGGCCTGTACGTCTCGCCCAGCTTCTCGCTCGGCTACCACCTGAGCAGCTATCGCGGCGCCTACTACGACAACTTCGGCTACGCGAGCGCCAACTACCACGCCGCCAACACCCAGTTCGGTGTCGCCGTGAAGCTGATGCTCGACGACCGCTGGCTCGTATGGATCCAGGCCCCCAACTTCAACTTCGACATCGGCCCCGGCACCTACTACTGCGGCGGCGCCTTCACCTGCGGCACTTACTTCCGCGGCCGCGTCGAGTTCCTCCTCGGCGGCGGCGTCACCTTCTAATCCGAGCGCGGCCCGACCGTCGTGCCCCATGACCCCATGACCC
>JAYUXQ010001191.1:0-2804 GCA_043752905.1 Nannocystis sp.
TTGACCAGCAGGGCTTCGCGGGCGCGGGCGAGGGTGCGCTGGAGCTGACCGTGGGCGGCGATGCGGGCGAAGGCGGGCGCGGTACGGCGCTCGAAGGCCTCGGCGAGGGCGTCGCCCGGGCGCGGGACGATCAGCGTCTTCATGTCTTTTTGACTGACGTGGCCGAGGCCGGTGGTCTGGCGGCTGCGGGCGAGCTGGACGAAGCGCGGCTGGAGCTCGCGCAGCAGGCAATACGTGAAGGCCCGCCAGCGCGGGGCGGGCGGCACGACGTTAAAAATGTGCTGGTTCAACCATGCCGGGCCGCCGTGCCAGATAAAGGTGCCGATCGAGGTGTGCGGGTTGCCGGACCACGACATCAGCAGGTCGCCGTCGTCGATCGCGCGGGCGCCGGGTGGGTCCTCGGCCCAGCGGGTCTGATCGGTGATGCCGCGCTTGATCTCGCCGATCTTTATCACCGGCTTGCCGTGGCCGCGCAGGCAGAAGTCGCCGCCGGTGAAGGGCGTGCCGTTTTGAAAGTTCGCGCAGGTGGTCAGCGGCACGGCGCGCCAGCCGGTCGGCAGTGGGCCGATGGGGCCGGGGGCCTCGCGTGTGGCCGGGAACAGGGCCGCCTCGGTGAAGCCGGTGCTGGCGTGCAGCTCGCCGCGGGCGCGGCTGTCCGTAGGGGCATGTTCGATGAACCATGTCCGAAAGAGCAGGCGGACCAGGCGGTCGAGCGCGTCGTTCATCGCCTGGGCGAGCGCGACGCGGGCGTCGAGGACGCCGAGGGCGCGGGCGATCGCGCGTTGCTGGCGCAGCGGGGGCAGCCGCACGGGCGTCTGGCGAAACAGCGTCAGGTTGGTGTGCGGGACGCCGGCGGCGATCGTGTGGCGCTCGACGTGGTCGCGGATCTCCGGGGTCAGGAGCCAGTAATAAATGTACTCGGGGTCGGCGCGCGCGGGGTCGACGGTGATCTTCATCTGGCTCTGCGACAGGATGAAGCGCGGCCACGGCGTGCCCGCCGGGACCATGCCGACCTGCTCGAGGGTGCCGCGCTGGGTGACGACGACGTCGCCCGGCAGCGCGGTGTGTCGGGCCAGCTGCGCGGCCTTGTCGGCGGCGATGAACACGAGGTCATCGGTGTAGAAGCGGGCCTCGCCGGCGCCGAGGTTGGAGCCGCGGATCACGGGGACCGCCGGTGCGTCGGGCATGTGCGGCACGTAGTCGGCGCGGCCGAGGTCCGAGCCGAACGGGCCGCCGGCGATCGCGTGGGGGCCGGGGGCCTTGATGTCGTCGAGGGTGCAGGTGACCCAGTCGGGAGGCAGCACGGTCATGTCGGAGGACGGAGCGAGGGACGGAGATGGTCGAGCAGTTCGCCGAGCAGGTCGTCGAGCTCACGCGCCCGGGCGAGCTGGGCGCGCAGGGTGGCGTCGATGTCGGCGAGCTCGTCGGCGAAGGGTCGCAGCGGCGCGGGCGGCTCGGCGGAGGCGACGTAGCGGCCGGGGGCGAGGATATGCCCGAGCGCGGCGATCTCCTCGAGGCCGACGGACCGACACAGGCCGGGGACGTCGACGTATGCGGGCTTGCTGTCCCCGGGGACAGGGTCGCCGCGCCAGCCGTGGTACAGGCCGACGAGGCGCTCGATCTCCGACGACTGCAATTCTCGGTGGGTGCGGTCGACCATGCCGCCGAGGTCGCGGGCGTCGATCATCAGGACCTGGCCCCGGCGGTCGCGCATGCGCGGGTCGGCCTTGTCGCGGGCGAGCAGCCACAACGACACGGGGATCTGCGTCGAGTAGAACAGCTGGGCCGGGAGCGCGACCATGCAGTCGACGAGGTCGGCCTCGACGATCGCGCGGCGGATCTCACCCTCGCCGGCGCTGCTGGTGGTCATCGCCCCGTTGGCGAGCACGAAGCCAGCCAGGCCGCGCGGGGCCATGTGGTGGATGATGTGCTGGACCCACGCGAAGTTGGCGTTTTGCGCCGGCGGCACGCCGAAGCGCCAGCGCGGGTCGTCCCGCAGGCGGGCGGCGCCCCAGTCCTTGGTGTTGAACGGCGGGTTGGCGAGCACGTAGTCGGCGCGCAGCTCCGGGTGCAGGTCGCGGTGGAAGCTGTCGGCGTGCTCGGGTCCGAGGTCGCCGTCGAGGCCGCGCAGGGCGAGGTTCATGCGAGCGAGCCGCCACGTGGTCGGGTTCGACTCCTGGCCGAAGATCCGCAGGGCGCCGTGCTGGCCGCCGTGCTCGACGTGGAAGCGGTCGCTCTGCACGAACATGCCGCCCGAGCCGCACGCCGGGTCGTAGATGATGCCCTCGTAGGGCTCAATCATTTCGGCAATCAGGTTTACGATGCTTTTCGGAGTGTAAAACTCACCTTTGCCCTTGCCCTCAGCCAGTGCGAATTTGCTTAGAAAGTACTCGTATACCTTGCCCACAATGTCCTGCTGCTTGTCGCGCAGGGTATCAATGTTGCTGATTTCATCGACCAGCGCCGCCAGCTTGGTGCTGTCCAGCCCGAGGCGCGAGAAGTAGTTGTCGGGCAGCGCACCCTTCAGCGCCTTATTATCCTTCTCGATGGTGTGCAGCGCCGTATCGATGATGAGCGCCAAATCGGGCTGTTTGGCCCTATCCTGAATGTAGCTCCAGCGCGACGTCTCTTCCAAGAAAAACACGTTTTTCATGTTGTAGAAGTCCGGCATTTCGAGGTACTTGTCCTTGCCCTCGTCCACTAACTCCTGCCGACGCTCGGCAAACTTGTCGCTGGCAAACTTGAGGAACACCAGCCCGAGCACGACGTGCTTGTACTCGGCCGGCTCCACGGAGCCGCGCAGC
>JAYUXQ010001192.1:0-2803 GCA_043752905.1 Nannocystis sp.
CTCCACGATCCTGATCCCCCTGCTTTTCATCCTCGCCGATGGCGTCCGCTGCAAAGACGACGCCCCCGCGCGCAGCGAGTTCGGCGAACCCTGCGGCGAAGGCTCTGGACCGATGGGTGCTGAGCTGTCCTGCGCGGACGGATTGAAGTGCTACATCGGCTACTGCGAAGAGACGTGTATGGACGACAGCGACTGCCAGCCGGTCGAAGGATACCGTCACGAATGCGACCTTGAGCTTTGTCATATCTTCTGTGACGACGTCTCGAAGGCGTGCCCCGATACGCTGGAAACCCCCCTTGAGTGCATCATGCTTTGGTGCGAAAGCGCCTTATGATCATCGATCCAAACACACGCATATTTGATCGAGTACCCGACATTTTCAACAGTCCGTACCCGGGCGCCGATGTCTATGCCGACTCTGCCTTCAAGACCCTCATGGAGCGGTACGAGGGGAAGGGGCAACAGACGATCGGAGAGGCTATCCTGAGTCAAGCAGGTGCTCAAGCCTGGAATCAGGCAACGCAGATGCTTTGGAAGACCAAGGCGACAGTTGCAGGCGACCTCCTTGGCGAAGTCTGGTCCAAGGTAGCTTGGATCAATCCCAAAACAGATGCCATTGCTGGGATCTTGGCCGAGGTCCCATTCGCCGTCACTGCCGATCCAGATCTGCTGGTCGGCGCGATGGCCAACGTGGCGATCGATCTAGCGCTAAACGCCGTCTCGGCGATCCCCGTAGCCGGTTGGATCATTGGGATCGTGGTTGGGATTGGGAGGGCGCTAGCGGGTTTGTTCAAGGGGATGCTCGATGATGGAAGATCTTCGCCCCAGGAACGCGCGCGCCTCCCTTGGGGAAAATACAACCGGGACATCGATCAGGAGTGGGTGCGTACGTTCATCAAGATTGACGCCGCAGGTGTCGACTGGACCCCGATGTTCGCGCCACCGACCGACGCGATCTCGTGGCAGCTCCTCGACGGCGTCGACAAGGACGATGAGAAGAATGTCCTCGGCAAGGTGTTCGCGCCGTTCGCAAACAAGAGCGTCGCTTACAACGGTATGTACGGCTGCCTACCGGGCACGTTCCGCGTCGCGGGCCTCCTGCAATACCGTGGTCGCCCACAGCCGCCCACCGAGGCCCTGCGCTTCTACAGCGACGCCACGATCATCCAGCGCTACGGAGATTTCACGCAGACCGGCGACTTCTTCCCTGCGCTTCAGCAACTCGCCGGCACCACCTGGCAGCAGATCGCGGCCGGGGGACCGGACGCCTACAAGGTCGACTGCGTGAAGCTCGAGTCTATGTGGCGAGACTGGTTTAGCGCGCTGTACACCTCCGCGATGGAGCAGGGGTACGGCGACTACTTGCTCTCCTACCTCGCCCGCGAGGTGCATGGCGAGTGGCGCCTTGGCGCGAACGCCTCGGGCGTCATCAGCCCTGCCGGGACCGACTGGGAGCCGGTTCCTCTGGTCACGCCGGGGACCTTCAAGACCGGCGCCCTCGCCACCCAGAAGTCGCGCACGACCTGCATGTACACCGACGGCATGGTCGACGGGAAGCTCGTCACCAGCGGCGACCTAGCGCTCCGATGGCAGCGCGACGCGAAGACCGGTGAGTTCATCGCGCCACCACCTTCAAAGTACGCCAACGGAAAGGGCCGCATCTGCATCCCCTGGCCGCCCGGCGACCTGCTCCTGTCGAAGTACCGGCGGGCCGACGACGCGATCATCACGCCCGCGGTCCAGGCCGTCGCGCAGCTCCAGCGGCGTCGTCTGTCTCGAACGCTCGACTGCGCCTATGTCCGGCCGTTCGCCGCCGGTGATCGCCCGGCGTACGCCGCGTTCGCCGACAAGTCCCTGCAGGCGCACTGCGTCGAAATGCGAAAGCGGTTGCTGACGCATCCGGCGCGCATGAAGGTCGATTACGACACGGTGCGCGCGGTGGATCCCGAATATGCGAACGCGCTCCGCGATGCTGGGGTGCCCACGACCGCGATCCAGCGTCACGCGGCGATGATGAAGCTGTCGGCCTCCAAGGCTGCTACCGAGCCGCTGGATCCCAAGGATCCGCCGGTGGGACCACCCCGACCACTTCAGGGCGGACTGCCCTTCGATCCCAATCCGAATGACCCGGGTAACGGGAAGTCCGGCCGGAGCTGGCTCGGCCCCGCTGTGCTCGGAGGCGCGGCGCTCGTGACGACAATCGGACTTGCTGTGGGCGTCGCGCGAACCCGACGCGCGCCCGTGAATACGTAGAGTGCAATTTCCCGCGCCCCATGACGTGGCGCGCTCATGAGTGATGGAGACGGCAAATGGCGAAGCGCTATATCATCGAGGAGCTGCAAGCGACCCACTGGTCCGTCCGCCTTCGCGACCCGGAGAGCGGCGAGGTCATCGAGGTCCCGCTCGAGCCAGGCGCCCCCTGGCCTGGGAAGCTTCGGTCGGACGCCTCCACGCATGATGAGGGCGAGGCCAAGGCGGACGACACAGGCACCGAGATCCCTGCACCGGAGACGACCAGTGCTGAGCGACCTGCAAGGGAGCCGAACAGGGCCGAGCGGCCCGCGGCAAAGAGAGCGCGCAAAGACAAGGGCAACAAAGGCGCCGCGCGAGTGACCGCGCCCGAGGAACTCAAGGAAGTGATGAGCTCCCCCGCATTGCGCAGCCGGCCGCTCGACGAGGAGACCGTCTCGGCAGAGGACGCGGCGGCGTTCACGAAGATGCAGACAATGCTGCGGCGCGCACGCGGCCGCCGGGCGGGCAAGCGTGGCGAGCTCGGGTGGGACGAGACGACCGACGCCGGCCG
>JAYUXQ010001193.1:0-6934 GCA_043752905.1 Nannocystis sp.
CCGGACCCGACGCACCCGACCGATGGTTCCATGGACCCGATCGACCCGTCCTCGTCCACGAGCCTCGATCCCACCAGCCAACCCCCGACCTGCGGCGACGGCACCCGCAACGGCGACGAGACCGACCTCGACTGCGGCGGCGCCGAATGCAAGCCGTGCACGCCGGGTCAGACCTGCCAGGGCCCCGGCGACTGCGCCTTTGGAGATTGCTTCGACAACACCTGTCAAAAATCGCAATGCCAGGGCCCACAGGACTGCCTGCCCGCGGGCCCGTGCCTGGCCGTCATATGCACGAAGGACGGCCACTGCGAGGCATTTCCGGCCGGCGACGGCGACCCCTGCAAGGACGACGACCCCTGCACCAGCGAGGCGGTGTGCAAGGCTGGCAAGTGCTTCGTGAACGCGCAGATGGACTGTAGCGCGTTCGACGGCCCGTGCCGGTCCGGCGCCTGCAACCCGAACACCGGCAACTGTGCGGTCGAATGGTTGTTCGAGGGCCAGGCCTGCGACGACGGCGTCGGCTGCACCTTCTTCGACACGTGCAGCCTGGGCGAGTGCACCGGCAAGCAACCGCCCGGCCCGTTGCTGTTCACCGACTTCAGCGTCGCGGGCGGCTGGAAGGTCGACGCTCCGTGGTCGCTCGGTCCGGCCAAGCCCTCGAAGTGCAGCCTGGGCCCGTCCGAGGACCCCGGCGACGACCACTCGCCCGGCGCCGACGGCAACCTCGCGGGCGCGGAGATCGGCGGCTGCCTGTCGGTCGATGCATTCTCCGATGTCTGCCTCGAGAGCCCGCCGGTCGACGTCATGTTCATGCCCGGCGAGCTGTGGCTCACCTACTGGAGCGTGCTCAACAGCGCCGGCGCGCCGATGCAGAGCCGCGTCGATGTCTTCGACGGCAAGGACCAGCAATGGGTCTCGCTCGTCAAATTCGACATGTTCACCGCCGAAGGCGACTGGACCGAGCATAATGTCGAGTTGACGCCGTTCAAGGGCCCGGCCGTGCGCGTCCGCTTCTGCCATGCGTCGTCCGGCGCGAGCGATCCGGTCGGCGGCTGGAGCATCGACGATGTCAGCATCGGCGCACCGCAGTGTCTTTGATCGCACACCGACGCGCCCGCGATTATTTTTTGTCGCCGCTGTAATCGCCTCCGGGCTCGGGTCACTCACCGACGAACCCCGAGCTGAAGCTCCAAGGAGTGTGACCCATGCATAGACAACCTGTGATCTCTCGTTCGAGTCTGTCCTTCGTCGGCCTCGCGTTGATCGGTCTGTTCGTCCCCGCCTGCGACAGCGCGACGAACGAGCGCTCCCTGGCCGAGGAAGACGCGAGCAAGCACGACGACTGCGGCTGCAAGCCGGATCACAAGCCCGGCCATAAGCCGGATCACAAGCCCGGCCATAAGCCCGGCCATAAGCCCGGCCATAAGCCCGGCCACGAGCCCGGCCACGAGCCCGGCGAGTGCGGCCCCGACGGTCCCCCGCCCGAGTGCCACGACGTGTTCCACACCTGCATCGACGATGGCGGCACCAAGGAGGAATGCGCGCCACTCCTCGACATGTGCCCGCCCCCGCCCGACGACTGCTACATCGCCTTCGACGCCTGCTTCAAGGACGGCGGCACCAAGGACGAGTGCGCCCCGCTCCTCGAACAGTGCGCCCCGCCCCCGCCCGATGACTGCTTCATCGTCTTCGACGCCTGCTTCAAAGACGGCGGTACCAAGGACGAGTGCGCCCCGCTGCTCGACAAGTGCTCGCCCCCGCCCGACGACTGCTTCATCGCCTTCGACGCCTGCCTCAAAGACGGCGGTACCAAGGACGAGTGCGCCCCGCTGCTCGACAAGTGCTCGCCCCCGCCTCCGCCCAACGATTGTCACATCGCCTTCGACGCCTGCCTCAAAGACGGCGGTACCAAGGACGAGTGCGCCCCGCTGCTTGAGAAATGCGAGCCGCAGCCGCAGCCGGAGCCGGTGGATTGTCAGGAGGTGTACGCGCAGTGCCTCGAGCTCGGGATTTCGAAGGAGGACTGCGCGCTGAAGTTCGAGGGATGCGCCCAGCAGAAGTACTGAGCGTCCGTGTGGCGGTCGCGGGCCCTCGCGCAACCGGAGCGACGCGGCTATATACGGGTTGGACGTGACGATCCCACGGACGATCGTGCTGGCCCTGCTGGCCTGGAACGGTGAATCGGCCCCGGGTGACACACACCCGGCGCCGGTCGCTTCGCGTGCGCCGGTCAGCACCCGCATCGGCCTCGCCGTGCTCCGAGCCGACGGCTTCGCCGACCGCGGTGGGCTCGAGCGTGCGATCTCCCTGCGCTTGCCGGGGCTCACGATCGTGCCGCTCGGCGAGCCCACGCCGCCAGCCAGGGACGGCTCGCTACGCGCCTTCATCGAGCTCGAGCATGACGCCGCCACCGTGCGCCTGAGCCTGATCCTTTCTGACGGTCGCGCTTACCTGCGCGAGATCGAGACCGATGCGGATGGTGCGGATGGTGTGGATGACGCGGATGACGCCGTGCGCCCCGCCGCGGGCGCGCTCGCCAACCTCATCGCCGCGATCGAGGACGACACCGCCGTCCCCGACCAACAAAACGTCCCGCTACCGCCGGCCCTCGCCCCCGCACCCGAGCCCGCGGAACCTGTCCCCGAGGACAGGCCAGAGTTCGCGCGGGTCATCCCGCCCGCTCCCCTCGCGCCGCGCTGGGAGGTCGGCCCGTCGTTGCGGGTCGGCGCCGCCTTCGGTCTCTCGCGGCCGCCTGGCCTGCGTGGCGCCGGACCCGGGCTCGGCCTCGACGCGCGCGCTCCCTCGGGTCTGCTGCTCGCGCTCGACCTGCAATGGTTGACGCGCCCCGTCGACCGCGCACATCTGCAGCGAATCCGCGTCGCGCTGGGCATTGGTTATACATTGCGCCGCGGCGGCTTCGAACTACCGGTCGCAGCGCTCGTCGGCATCGAGCCCTGGTGGCTCGGCCAGGACGGCTATCGCGTACCGCTACGCGCCGCGAACGCCGGACCCCCCGCCCCCCCCGCCCCCCTGATCGGCCTCGGCCTGCGCCTGTCTCCCGGCTACAGCGCCAGCATCGGCGAGCAGGGTGCCCGCCTGCGAGTCGGCGCGCGCGTCGAGCTGTGGGGCAGCGGTCAACTCGGCCCGGGCCTGCGCCGACCCGAGCTGCGACTGCCCGCCGACGTCGCCCACCTCGGCGGCGTCGAGCTCCAGCTCGGCCTCGAGGTCGGCGTGTGGCTCCCCGTCCGCCGTGGCGTCCGCAAGCCGCGAACCATCAGTCCCCGAGGACAGCCGTGACGCAAGCCGTGACGCTTCACGGCCGCCAGCTCGCCACGTGGGCCAGGTGGCGGCCCGCTCCGAGTCGTTGCAACTGCATGGCCGCGGCCGTCGCCCGCGCCGCGGCCTCACGCGCCTGCGCGGGGTCGGCCCGAACGATCGCCCGGGCGGCCAAAAACTCGGCCAGGGCGCCCTGTATCGGCGCACCGACGGCCTCCGCGAGCGCGGCAGCCCGCTCGGCCGTGGTCGTCGCCACGACCGCGTCGCCGACGGTGAGCTGGGCCTCGCCGAGCGCGAGCAGCGGCTCGAGCAACCACGGCGAGTCGACGCCGAAGCTGCCCTCGAGGATCGCCAGGGCCCACGCGAGACGCGGCAGCACGCCAGGCTCACCGAGGCTCCCGGCGAGGTCGGCCCGCAAGACCTCGATCGTCACCGGGATCAGGTGCTCTGGGCCGTATGCGGCGCTGACCGTCATGAAGGCGCGAGCGAGCAGGTCCTGCGCGCGCGCCGGTTCACCGCGGGCGCGGGCCAACTCGGCGAGCGTCACCAGCGTCAAGCCGAGGCCCTGCGGGTCCTGGCTCGCGCTGCGCTCCCATACCGCGAGAGCACGCTCGGCCGCCTGCTGGGCCGGTACGAGCTCGCCGCGCGCGAGCAGGGCCGCGGCGATGCGCTCGTCCATGAAAGCAACGCTCGGGTAGTCGGCGCCGAAGCGACGGCTCCACAGCTCGCGCGCGGCCAGGAACTGATGCAGCGCCTCGTCGAGGCGGCCGCGCTGGAGAGCCAGGTCGCCGAGCGCGGCCAGCGGGAAGGCGAGCCGCTCGAAGCGGTCGTCGAACGCGTCCCGCCAGATCGCCAGCGCCTCGCGGTGGGCGGCCTCGGCGGCCGCGAAGTCGCCGGTCAACATGCGGCAGTTGCCGAGGTTGGTCAGCGTTGCGCCGAGGTCGGGGTGGCGCGCGCCGAGCTCCCGCGTGCGGATCTCGAGCGCCTCGCGAGTCACCTCGCAGCTGGTGAAATAGTCGCCCTCCGCATCGAGCACGTTGGCGAGGTTGAGCAGGCTGGTCGCACGCTGCAGCGACTCGGCCTCCGGGGTCTGGCTCGCCAGAGTGAGCGCGCGCTCGAGGTGGGTGCGCGCGGCCGCATAGTCGCCGGTGCGCATGCGCAGGTTGCCGAGGCTGGTCTGCAGAGCAAACTCCGCTGCCGGGGCCCGGCCACTGCGGTCGACCAGCGCCTCGGCCTCGCGGGCCAGCCGCTCACCGTCGGCGTTGCGCGCGAGCAGGTCGCCGACCAGAAATACCAGGGTGCTGCCGGCGAACGCCGCGGCGCGGTCCTGGCGGGTCGCAATCAGTTCCCACTGGGCAGCGACGAACGTCGCCTCGGCGGCCTCGTAGTCGCCGGCGGCGAGTTGAAGGGAGGCCCGGCGCAGCAGCGCCTCGGCGCCCAGGGGACGAAACCCGAGCCGCGTCGCCGCGGTCAGTACGGCGTCGACGCGGCGCAGCGCGGACTCGAAGCGACCGGCGACCTCGTCGGCGACTGCGGCGTCGAGCGCATCGCGCTGACGGTCGACTTCGCTGGCGAGCGTGGGGTCGTCCGGGCGCGACAGCTCGACCCGCAGCGCCTCGTCATCCGTGCAATCGGTGACACTCGGCAAGGCCGCGACCGCGGCGACCGAGCGCTCGACGACCCCGGCGTCGGCGGTGCGAAACACCTGCACCAGCGCCTGCAACTCGCCGCGCCGACGCGCCAGGCAGCGGGTGCGCAGGGTGGCGAGCTCGTCGGGCACGCCTCCGGTTGCGACCGTCCGGCACAGCTCGGCGTACATCATCGTCCAGCGTCCGGCATAAGCGTCCAGCCGGCCCTCGACGCGCGCCCACGAGTCACCGGCGTGGCCCAGGCCGCTCGCGGCGAACGCCCGCGCGACGTCGGCCCGACGCGTGCCGTCCCACGCGGGCGCGAGGGCGATGATGGCGTCGCGTCGACAGTCGGCCGCGACATCGACGGCGGGCGGCTGGGCCGCGGTCGCAGCGGCTCCACCGACCAGCGCCGCGACCGCCGCGACCGCGACCCACGGCCAGCGCGCGCGCGCCAGGCAGCGCTCGAGTTCGTCGAGCAGGTCCGTGAGCGCGGGCCACCGGTCGGCTGGCTCGAAGGACAGGCCGCGCTTGAGCGCTCGCACCAGCCGCCGCGGCGACGAACGGGGACTCACAGGGACGCCGGCCCGCTTGGCGGCGTGCAGCTCCTCGAGCGTGGCGCCGGCGAACGGCCGCGCGCCGCACAGCGCCTCGTGGAGGGCCACGCAGAAGCTGAACTGATCCGCCGCCGGCCCGACCTCCCCGCGCTCCTGCTCGGGCGCCATGTACGCTGGCGTGCCGGTGATCGTGCTGCTGGGTCGCGGCCCCGCCGGCTCGGGCTCCCCGGCGCTCGGCAGCTCGACCGCCTCGGTGCTTCTGGCGAGCCCGAAGTCGAGGACGCGCACGCGACCGTCCGCACCGACGATCACGTTCGCCGGCTTGAAGTCGCGATGCACGATGCCGGCCGCGTGCGCCGCCGCCAGCCCGCGACCGGCCGCGAGGAACACCTCGAGCACCGCGCGCAGCGGAGGTCGGGCACGCGCGAGCCAGTCCGCGAGCGTCTCGCCGGCCACGAACTCCATCGCCAGATACACCTGCTCGCCGAGCACGCCGACGTCGTAGATCGGCACGACGTTCGGATGCGACAGGCGGGCGAGTGCCCGGCCCTCGCGCAGCAGCCGGGCCTGTTCGCGTGCCCACGCGTCGCGATGACGCTGACCGCCACCGACGAGCTTGATCGCCACATTGCGACGCAGCTGGGGGTCGTGGGCGAGGTACACGACCCCCATGCCACCGGCGCCGATCCGCTCGAGTACGATGTAGCGATCGATGACGCGCTGCGGTTCGGCGTCGGCGAGCAACGAGGCCGTGACGGCAAGCATCGCCGCGCGCCGCGCGACCGCGTCGTCGGGCTGCACTGCCGCGGCGAAGGCCTCGCGGAGGCGCACCGACTCTGTGCTTCGCATCACCCGTGGCATCATGACCGAGGTGACCACGCCTGGCGACACAGAACTCCTCGAGCGCTGGCAACAGGGCGACGACCGTTCAGCGCGCGCGCTGATCGAGCGCCACTTCGACAGCCTCTATCGCTTCTTTCGCGCGAGCGTGCCCAACCTTGCCGAGGACCTGGTCCAGGACACCTGGATCGCGTGCGTGAAGAACCGCGAGCGGATCGCCCTGACGACGAGCTTTCGCGCGTACCTGCTGGGCATCGCCCGCAATAAGGTGCTGATGCACTGGCGCACCCACGGCCGCCGTGGCCCGACCGCCGACTTCGACCTCGCCTCGATCGAGGATCTCGAGCCGACGCCGACGCAGGTGCTCGCGCGCACCCAGCATGAACGCAGCCTGTTGACCGCGCTGCGCCAGATCCCCCTCGAGATGCAGATCCTGCTGCAACTGTACTACTGGGAGCACCTGGTCGGCCCCGAGCTCGCAGCGCTGCTCGGCGTGCCCGAGGGCACCGTGCGCGGCCGCCTGCGCCGCGCCAAAGGACTGCTCGCCGCCGCCCTCGCCGACCAGCACCTCGCCTTCGACGAGCTCGCCAGCATCGCCAGCATCGCCGGCATCGCCGACCTCGACGCATGGGT
>JAYUXQ010001194.1:0-6933 GCA_043752905.1 Nannocystis sp.
TCACCCTCGAAGCGCAGGCCCAGCAGGCCCAACTGCTCACGACTCTGGCCTATGATCGCGACGATTACGCAGAGGCGCTGCGCCAGGCCGACCGGACCATGAACCTGTTGACGGGCGCCGGTGTGCCGGAGAGCGCCCTGCCGTTCATCAAGGCGCTGCGGATCCGCGGCCTCGCGGCGTATTATGTCGACGACGCCGACGGAGCCATCCGCGACCTCGAGCGCGTGCTCGAAGCGACCACTGTCAAGGACGCTTCCCAGGTCGCCGAGGACAGGGTGATCCTCGCGTCCACGCTGCTGGAACGCCGACGCGCGGGCGACCGGAGCCGGGCATGCGAGGTGATCCGCGAGCTGAGGGCCACGCCTGCGCAGGCGAACAGTGGCACCGTGCCCGCTGAACTTCGAAGAATTTGTCGTGTACCGTGATCGTTCTCGGCCCCGGTCGCCACTCCAGGAAAGTCGCTTCACGGCAGCGTTGCTGCAAGACAGGTATCGTCATGCTTCAGTCCCTCTCGCACCACACCACCATGGCCCAGGCTCCGCTTAAGGTCCCCGTCTCCCCGACTTTCATCATTCAGGGGAAACCGTACGACGAGCAATCGGTCCCCTATGACTACGACCCTGCCCTCGGCGTCTTGGCCTACAGGCAGCCGCGCGACCCCGCGGGGCCCCCCATCCAGTTCGTGTTCCCGACCAAGGTCGACGGCTACGCGATCACGGTCGAGGTCGTGGCGGCGCCGGACGCCGGGAAGAGCTTCGTCGAGGCGGGCCAGATCTTCCTGCCCCCCGTCGCCATGTACCAGAAGTGCACCATACAGATCTCCGTCACGCCGCCGCCTGCGGCCACGGAGGGCAAGGTCGCGAAGCCCAAGATCAAGATCGACATCATCGTGGCCCCGACCGGCGGCGGCTGAGAGTCGTGGAGTCATGGTGATGGCCAGACGCGTCGCATGGCTGCTCGACATCGGCTTCGGGACGCTTCAGGCCTCTGCCCGCAGCGCGGCACGCATGGCCGAGTGCCTCGTGGCGCATCGCTTCGAGACTCACACGCTGAGCGGCTCGGAGGTGACCCGGGCACGCGTGCACGGCCTGCTCTGCGCAATGCGCGAAGAACTGCAACCCGGTGACGCCTTTGTCCTGTACTTCGTCGGACATGGGGACAAGATCTGGGGCGCGTCATCGTCGGCCCCGTCCGGGCCGCCCGACGACGAGCTCCTCGTCCTGATCACGCACGACGTCTTCGGGGATGGTGAGGCGCTCCCCGTCATCGCGGGGCCCGAGTTGAGCGCGTGGCTCTCGCCACTCGCGGACAAGATCGGCAACGTGACCGTGATCCTCGACTGCTGTCGGGCCGCCACGCTGGTGCCGGGCGAGGCGCCAGACGAGGGATCGGCCGGCAAAATCGAGGTGATCCTGCATCAGGCCGCCGCGGCCTTGCGCGCCAAGTATCGCGGCGGCAGCGGTACGACCCGCGGGGGACCCTCCCACGCGTCCCATGCATCGATCGTGCGGCTCGTGGCGACCACGCGTAATCAATATGCGATCGAGCGCAGGCAACCCGACGGGTGGATCGGCCTGTTTACGGATTGCCTCGCGGGCGTGCTGATGCGACCTCGGGACAGGGAGCTGTCCTGGGACGAACTGTTGCCCGAATTGCAGGATCTCGTGCTCGCGGGCTGCCCGACGCAGCGGCCGGGGGTCGAGGGCCCGCGCCATCGTGTACCATTCTCCCTCCGCGAGCGCCGGGATCCCGATGAACATCCGTGCTACCTGGCGGGCGACGGGTGGATCGTCGACGCTGGCATGTTGCACGGGATCGAGACCGGAGACCGCTTCGATCTCGGCGCGAAAGGTGCGACGGCGGAGCGGGTCGAGCCTCACCGCACCTTTCTGCGGACCATCGCCGGGTCTGGAGGTCCCGAACCCCAGCGAACGCGGCGGATCGCCGGTGCGCGAGTGGACATCGTCGCGTGGTGTAGTGAGCAGAGTCCACCCACGGACCCGCCCGGTCTGCGTCTCCATCGCGGTCTGCACGCCGCGGCGATCGCCACCGTCGAGGATCGGGCGACCGGCACCGTGCTCTGTGATACCAGCGGCAATGTCATCCACGCAGGCATCGAGGGCCTGCTCGCGGCGGCCTGCCGGCAGGCGCGCTGGTCCCGGCAGGCACCTGCCTTCGCGGCGCTCGCCTCGGATCACCTGCTCAATGTCGAATGGGGCCGCGAGGGTTCCACGGTGGCGCTCCCACGGACCGGTGTCGAGCTACCCGCGGACGCCGAACTATGGGTGCGTGCGTCCGGCACCGGCGAGCATTCGGAGGTGTTTGTCTCACTGTTTCGCCTGCGGGCCGACCGCCATCTGGTGCATGGTTCTGCGGACCTCGACCATGGGGTCTCGGTCCCACGCAATGGCAGCGTCGACTTGCTCCCCGGCTCGGGCGTCCGCGAGCCGCGCTGGGGCCCGCAGGTGGCCACCGATCAGCGCTCCCACGAGAGTCTGATCCTTGTCGTCAGCACGCAGCCTCGCTCGTTTCATCGCATCGGGACCACACCGGCGGTCGAACCGGAGGCGATCGGTACGCGGGTCCGACAAAGCGCGGTCCATCGAGACCCGGCCAGGACGGACCTCGCCGTGGTCACGCTCTCATACTATTTATACGGTCGGTGACACGGTGCGACCCGGCCGGCGACGCATGGCCGCGGACCCCGCCCGGCCACGCCCTCCCTTGACATGTCGCGCGATCCGCGACATGACCGGGGCATATGCTGCGCAGTTTCCTCGCCGTGCTGGCCGGCCTCGCGCTCGGCATGTTCGTGATCACGGCGGTCGAGTCGATCATCCCGCTGATCTATCCCATGCCGCGTGCGGTCGACCCCGGGGACACCGAGGCGCTGCGGACGATGATGGCGGGGATGCCGGTCGGGGTCTTTGTGATCCTGATGCTCGGCTGGATCTTCGGGGCTCTGGCGGGCGGCTTGCTGGCCGCCCGCGTGGCGTCGACCTGGTTCTACCGGGCCCCGCTGCTCCACGCGCTCGCCGTCGGGGTCGTGCAGACGGCCGGGTCGATCGCCAACTTCAGCCTGCTGCCGCACCCGACCTGGGTGCTCGTCGCCGGGCTCGTGGTGTTCATCCCGATGGCGCTGCTCGGCGGTCAACTCGGCCGGCGACCCGCAGCCTGAGCGCCGCGTCAGACGGCGCCACGCTCGCGGGCTCCGCCCCGCACGACCCGTACGACCCGCACGACCCGCGCAGAACGCGCTCGGACCCGCGCGCGACAGTTGTGTGCTAATGAGGCCGGGCCCGCATGCGCACGCCCGAGGCCCTCGAGACCCTCGTCGAGTACGGCATCGTCGAGGAGGTGCTACGTCCGCTGATGAGCGGCAAGGAGGCACAAATTTACCTCGTGATGTCCGGCGGGGAGCGGCGCGTCGCCAAGGTCTACAAGGAGGCCCAGGACCGGTCGTTCAAGCAGCGCGCCGAGTACACCGAGGGCCGCAAGAGCCGCAACAGCCGCGACGCGCGGGCGATCGCCAAGCACTCGCGCCACGGCAAGGCCCAGGACGAGGCCGCGTGGAGGTCCTCGGAGGTCAACGCGATCTACACCCTCACGGCGGCGGGCGTGCGCGTGCCGACCCCGTACCACTTCGTCGACGGCGTGCTGGTGATGGAGCTCGTCTCCGACGAAAATGGGGACCCCGCCCCGCGCCTGGGTGACCTTCAGTTCGACCCGAACGGCGCCCGGCAGGTCTACGATTATCTGGTGGTCCAGGTCGTGCGCATGCTCTGCGCCGGGGTGGTGCACGGCGACCTCTCGGAATTCAACGTACTCATGGGCGCCGACGGCCCGGTCATCATCGACTTCCCCCAGGCGGTCGACCCCGCGAGTAATCAATCTGCGCGCAAGTTGCTCATCCGCGACGTCGATAATCTACACAGGTTCCTCGAGCGCTTCATCCGCGGCGGCCGGCCTCCTCCCTATGCGCAGGAGATGTGGGACCTGTATCAGAGCAACCTGCTGACGCCCGAGACGCAGCTGCGCGGGCGTCACGTCGCCTCGCAGCGGCCGACCAACACCGCCGATGTGCTGGCGATCATCGGCGACGCCGAGCGGGATCATCGGCGTCGGCAGGCCCGCGAGCAAGGTGGCGGCCCGAGCCAGAACTCGCGCGGCCCAGGCGGACGATCGGGCCCGCAGCAGGAGCAGCAGGGCTCGCAGGGCTCGCAGGGCCCGCAGGGCTCGCAAGGTGGTCCAGCGGGACAGCGACCCCAGCAAGGCGCGCGAGACTCGCAGCGCGGCCCGCAGCAGGGCGTCCGTGACCCGCAGACCGCCGCGGGCGAGGGGCGGGCCACCGGTCCGCGCGGGCCCAAAGTCGAGGTACAGATGACCCCGCCCGGCAACCGCGATCGTGGTCCGGCCAGCGATCGTGGCCCGGCCAGCGATCGTGGCCCGGCCAGCGATCGCGGCCCGGCCAGCGATCGCGGTCCTGCGGGCGAGGACGCGGCAGGATCGGCGCCCCGTAAACGTCGACGACGCCGGTCCGGGAGCGGAGCGGCGTCGGGTGGCGCGGCGTCGGGGGCACCGCCGGCGGCGGGCTCCGGCTCACGTGCCTGAGCTCGCCTCCGCCTTACCTCATTGCATCTGCTTCAGGGCAGGGCGCACTTGTTCGGCTCGGTCCGCCACTTCGGGCAGTAGCTGTTGCCGAGCTTGCTCGACGCGGCGCGGCTGTCCAAGAACTTGCCGCATTCCTTGACGGCCTGCAACGCGGCGCGGCACGGCGGTGGGGTGTGGGCGACGCCGATCGCCGCGAACATGTCGACGCGGAGGTCCTTGCCGACACACAGCGCGCCGTTGGGGCCCCACTCGGCCTCGACCTTCCACTCCTTGCCCGAGCTCGCCTGGGTCTGGATCCGCGGGGTGAGGCGGTCGTAGACGTCGATCGGCGTGTTGTTGAGGGTGTGCGGCACGCCGTCGCCGCAGTAGTCGGCGCGGGCCATGCGGGTGCACGCCTGGTGATGCTCGGCGAGATTCACCTGCGTGCAGGTGCCGCCGACGCAGCTCTGGACGGTCGCCCACGGGCGGTAGCCCCACTCGACGCACTTGGCCAGCGCGGCGCCGCGGCACGCGAGCGTGACGGCGACGTCGTCGTCGATGCGCGCGCCGGTATTCGGGTCCCAGTGGTGGCGCAGCGCGACCGCCTCGGTCGGCGCACCGTAGCTGTCGCGACACAGGCTCGACCAGGTCAGGGTGTCGGGGTCGAGCACCGAGACCTTGTAAAAGTAGACGTCACCGGTGGGGTTGGCCGGGTTGATGAAGATATCGTCGAAGCGCAGCGTGAACGGCGTGCCGCTGTTGGACAGCGTCAGCCTGGCGCCGATCATGTCGTCGCCCGCGAGCGTGACCGGCTGACCGGCGACCATCTGCACGCCGGTGAATGCGCTACCGACCAGCGCCATGTTGTTGAGGCTCCAGCCGTTGAGGCTCCAGCCGTTGAGGCTCCAGCCGTTGAGGCTCCAGCCGTTGGTGCGAAAGCCGTTGAGGCTCCAGCCGTTGAGGCTGGCCGAGTTGAGCACCTGGTCGTTGCCGACGAGGCCACGCTCGCTGATCGGCTCGGTCGGGCCCGGCTGGACCTGCGTCTCGTCGCACGCTCCGGCGAGCGTCGCGAGGCACAGCACGGCAAAGATGATGATCTGCTTACCGGTCGACATACTCGGCACCACCCCGTACGGTTTTTACGCCTGTCGACGGCCGACGCAAGCCCTGCGAACACGCCGTGGACAGCAAGCCAGGCCGCGAAACTCGCCAACCCCGCCGCTCCCCACGAAGCGCGCGGAGGTTACGTCGGGAATCTTGGTGTTACACACACGCGAAGGCCGAGCGTACCGTCACGAAAGCCAGGATCGAGGACGTTGCGGTTCATCGGGCTGCCGGTCAGCTTGTCGAAGAAGAACGCCCCACCGCGCGCCACGGGACCCGCGCCGGCACCTGCGCCGTCCCCGGCGATGACCCACTCCCATACGTTGCCCATCGTGTCGTGCAGACCGAAGGGGCTCGCGCTCGCCGGGTGCGAGCCGACCACGTCGGGGCCCATCGCCGCGAAGTCCCGCGCGTGGGTCTCGTCGAAGTTGGCGTCGTCCGCCGCGACGACGTCGCCGGTCGGGAATTTGCGGCCATCGGCGCCGCGGGCCGCTCGCTCCCACTCGACCTCGCTGCACAGCCGCGCCCCCGACACCCGCCCGCTGTCGTCGAGCCAGCGCACGTAGGTCTGCGCGTCGTCCCAGTCGATCCCGCCGACCGGGAAGCGCAGCCAGTCCTGCACCGCGCTCTGGCCGGTCCGTGTCGAGATCCGAAGCGGCTCGCCAGCGACGGCGGTGTACTTGTGCTCGCCCAGCTGCAGCGAGATCCGCCACTGGCCCCCGTCGTCGCGCGTCAGCACCGGCGCCTGCCGAAACGCCGAGCGCTCGCCGAGGCGCATGCGAGCCGCCCGCTGTTCGGGCGGCAGCGCGTCGAGGTACGCGATCCAGTCGGCGTAGGTGGTCTCGTGGCGGGCGACGAGGAATGCCCCGGTGCTCCGCTCGTGCAGCGGCGGCGCGGTGAAGAAGCCCTTGCGCAGGTCCTCGTCGCTCGCGCTGCCGAACAGGAACCGCCCCGGTGGCACATACACGAAGCCCATCGGCACCTGCGAGGCGTGCGGCAGCTCGAGCGCGAGCTCGAGGGTCTCGCCGCGCGTCAGCAGCACGGGCACGCGGACCGGCGCGCGGCCCTCGGCGTCGATCTCCAGCAGGTGCGAGCCCGCGGGCAGGTCGATCGCGGCCAGCGGCGCCTGACCGAGCGCGCGCGTCGGAGCGAGCGACATGCGGCCGCTCGCGTCGCGCACGTAGGTCGCCACCGCGACGTGTGCGCCGGCCGGCCGCAGGTCCAGCCGCAGCCGCCCCG
>JAYUXQ010001195.1:0-6927 GCA_043752905.1 Nannocystis sp.
GACCGCCGTGCACCACGCCCCGGTGACCAGCGCGCCGGTGTAGTCGGTGCCCTCGTCGCATTGCCCGCTCGCCGCGAGCGCGGCATACACGGACGCGCGCGACACC
Source organism: Nannocystis sp. (assembly GCA_043752905.1). Lineage (GTDB taxonomy): Bacteria > Myxococcota_A > Polyangia > Nannocystales > Nannocystaceae > Nannocystis. The sequence continues at coordinate 107 of JAYUXQ010001195.1, forward strand.
ATCGCCGCGTCGGCCTCGTTCGTGACCCAGCCGGCGTAGCGCTCGACGCAGCGCTCCATCTCGCCGGGCGGCCCGAGCTCGGGCGCGGCGTGGGGCAGCAACAGCCAGCCGTGGATCCGCTGCCAGTCGACGCCAGCGCACAGGTGATCGTGCAGGGTGTTGGTGGGAGGATCCGAGATGCCGCCGCCCTCGGCCGGAGCCGGCTGCTCCTCGGGCAGCGGACCACCGGTGGGGTCGCCGGTCGTCGTGCCGGTGTCGGGCTCGCCGGTCGTCACGGTCGTCGTCGGCGATGCGGTCGCGTCCGTGGTCGTTGCGTCCGTGGTCGTTGCGTCCGTGGTCGTCGTGGCGCTGGTATCGGTGGTCGGGCCAGTCGGTGCGGACGTCGAGGTGCTGCCGCTGGTCCCACTGGTCCCGGCCGTCCCCATCTTCGTATTTCTGCTGTGGTCCACGAAGCAGCCGACCATCATCGCGGTCAGGAGCGCCGCGCATGCGATGAGGACACGACGAGACGCCGGGGACAGGGCGGGGACGGGGCGCATGAGGCTACATTCGCCGATCGCAGGCGCGTGGGCCAGCGCTTCCTCATCCGCCGGGCTCGCTGTCGGTCAGGCGGTCGGCCACCAGCTGTGCGCACAGCACCAGCAGCGCCAGCGGCACGCTCGCGGCGGCGGTCGGCCACCAGATGCCTCGCGCCAGCTCGCTGCCGCTCTCGGCGAGCAGGCGGCCCCAGCTCGGCAGGGTGCGGGCGCTCGCGCCGAAGTACGCGAGCACGGCCTCGACCTTGACCGCGTACACGAAACACAGCACCAGCGAGGTGACGAGCAGCGGTCGCAGGCGCGGCAGGAGGTGCCAGCGGATACGGTGCCCCGTGCTCGCGGCCATCGCCACCGCGGCGCGGTCATGGTCGGCCGAGCGCATGCGCAGGGCCTCGGCGCGGACGCTGCGAAACACGCCCGTCCACTGCGTCAGTGAGATCGCCACGATCGCGGTGAGCATGCCGGGCGACAGCAACAACGACGCGGCGAGCAGCAGCACCACGGGAGGGATCGCGGCGACCGCATCAGTGAGGCTGCCCAGCAGGCGGTCGGTCCAGCCGCCGCGCAGGCCGGCGAGCGCGCCGAGGAACGTGCCGACCGTCACCATCCCGAGCGCCGCGCCGACCCCGACCGCCAGCGAGACGCGGGCGCCCTGGATCGTGCGCGCCAGCAGGTCGCGGCCGAGCGCGTCGGTGCCGAGCCACGCACCTGGCCCCGGGGACAGGTGCTCGCGGGCCACCGCCTGCTCGAAGCCCTGCGCGTACAGACCGATCGCGGCGCCGGTCGCCAGCAAGGCGAAGCCCGCGAGGCCGGCGAGGGCCAGCGCGCCGACGATCCCGAGCTCGCCGATCCGCCTCATCGGCCCGTCCCGGATCGCACGCGCGTGCGCGGGTCGAGCGCGTACACGGCGAGGTCGCACAGCGCCTGGCCGACGATCGTCGCCGCGGCGAGACACAGCGCGATGCCCTGCACGACCGGGAGGTCGCCGTCCTGGATCGCCGCGATGAGCAGCGCGCCGACGCCGGGGACGTTGAACACGTGCTCGACCACCACGCTGCCGAGGACGACCTGCGGGAGCCGGGCCGAGATGCGGGCGAGCACCGGCGCCGCCGCGCCGCGTAGCACGTGGCGGGCGACGCGGAGCTCACCGAGGCCGCGCGCGCGCAGGCCCTCGAGGTGCGGCGCGGCCAGCTCGCGCACGAACACGGCCCGGTAGTGGCGCAGGTCGGGCCCGAGCTGGATCACCGCCCACAGCAGCGCGGGCAACACCACGAAGCCGACGACCGCACGAAGATCACCGGCGAGCGGCCAGCCGAGCACCGGGAACAGGCGCAGGCGATGGGCCAGGAGGTGCTGCCCGAGCACGACGACGATCACGCTCGAGGTGCTCATCAGCACCGTCGACGTGGCCAACAAGATGCGACCGGGCCAGCCGCGCCAGCGCGCCGCCGCGAACCCGCCGAGCAGCGCGACGACCATCGCCAGCAGGAAGCCCGGCACCGCATAGGCCAGGGTCGGCGCCAGCGAGCGCGCGAGCAGGCCGTCGACCGCCAGCCCGCTGCGCGTGCTGACCCCGAGGTCGAACGACAGGACCGAAAGGACATGTTGCGCCAACCTCGCCAGCACCGGCCGATCGAGGCCGAGCAGGTGTCTGTGGGCAGCCAGCGCCTCCGGGCTGGCCGCGCGGCCGAGCGCCTGCACGGCAGGGTCGGCGAGCGCGTCGACCACGAAGAACACGAAAATGCTGACGAGGATCAGCGTCGCCGCCGCGCTGAGCAGGCGGCGCAGCAGCACGGTCAGGTCTCCACGGACTTGAGCGGGAAGCCGGCCTCGATGCGATAGTGCGAGCCCTTCGGGGTGCGCACGCTCGAGTACAGGTTGAGCTGCTCGACGCGGAAGGTCTCGCTGCGAAACAGCACGTGATCGGACATGTACGCGACGACCGCGTCGACCGGGCTGTCGCCGAGCCGCGCGAGGGTCACGTGCGGGACGAACCTTCGGGGGTCGGGTTCGACCTCGACGCCGCGCAGGCGGGTCTCGACCTTGCGTCGTAACGCGGTGACCGGCTCGGGGTCGGCGACGCCGGCCCACAGCGAGGTCGGGGCGCCGCGCGGCGGGAAGATGCCGATACCCTTGAGCGTCATCTCGAAGGGCGGCGAGCTCAGGTCGGTCATCGCGTCGACGATCTCACGGTGGACGCGGCCGTCGACATCACCGAGATAGCGCAGCGTCAGGTGGAACTTGTCGCGGCCCTCCCAGCGCGCACCGGGCACGCCAGAGGACATCAGCTCGAGATGCGAGTCGACCTCCGGCGGGAGGTCGAGGCCGAAGAAGAGGCGCGGCATCCTGGCCATCGTAGCAAATCGCAGACGGCCGCGTCCATTTGCGCGGCCGCGGCCGCTTTGCGCCGCTTCGTCAGGCGGTCGGGGTCGGGGTCGGGGTTGCGGCGCCTGGAGTGACGACGCCTGGAGTGACGGCGCCTTCGTGGCTCGGACGGCCGCGGGCCAGCTTTCGCTGGAGGCTACGGCGGTGCATGCCGAGGCGACGGGCGGCCTCCGAGATGTTGCCGCGGCAGTCGGTGAGCACGGCCTGGAGGTGCTCCCACTCGAGCTCGTCGAGCGGCTTGGCGGAGTGCGGGCTCGGCATCTCGAGCATGACGGGCTCGGTGCGGGTGAACGCGGCGACGATGTCGTCGGGTTCGGCGGGCTTGGTCAGGTAGTAGACCGCCCCGAGCTTGATCGCCTCGATCGCGGTGGCGATGCTGCCATAGCCGGTCAGCACCACGACCGCGATATGCGGGTCGACCCGCTTGAGCGCCGCGACCAGCTCGAGCCCGCTGCGCCCCGGCATGCGCAGGTCGACGACCGCGCGGTCGGGCGACCAGGCCTCGGCCTCGGCGAGCGCGTCCTCGTAGCTGTGTGCCACCACGACGGCGAAGTTACGCCGTCGCAGCGCCCCCGCGAGGGCCTGGCAAAACGCCTTGTCGTCGTCGACCACCAGCACCGTGATGCGGCTATCCTCGGCAGTATCGCTCATCGCGCTCCCCCGGAAACGGTGCCCCATGCCCCGCCGCCCGGCAAGCAATTCGGCCGCGAACTCACACAAAATCATGCAGGATGACGGGGTGAAGAAGGCCACGGCCTCACGGCTGCGGCGGTCTGTCCGGGGGCACATCGGCCCGCGTCGCGCCGCCGCGCAGCGCCTCGGTCAGCGGGAAGCGGACGTGCACGGTGGTGCCGTGACCGAGCTGTGACTCGAGGTCGATCGTGCCGCTGAGCGCACGCAGGTGCGCGCGCGCGAGATAAAGCCCGAGGCCCATCCCCTGCCCCTCGGCCTTGGTCGAGAAGAACGGATCGAACGCGGCCGCGACCGCCTGCGGGGCCATCCCGGTGCCGTCGTCGGTCACCGAGATCGCGGCCTCGCCCGCCTCGACGGTCAGCTTCAGCCGCACCCCGGTCGCGCCGGGCCGCGCCTTGCAGGCGTCGACCGCGTTGGCGACCACGGCCCGAACGATCTGCCCGAGCACCTCCTGCGGCTGGGTCGTCGTCGCGCCCGCCTGCACCGCGGCGCTCTGCTCGATCTGCAGGCGCGGCTCGCCGCTCGCCCCGCGAAGGTCGTGCGGGAGGTCGCCGACCAGGCGCGCGAGCGGCCACGGCTCCGCCGTCGCGCCGAGGCTGCGCACGCGCAGCTCCGGCGACGACATCTGCTGCACGATGTGCTTGCAGCGCTGCAGCTGCTGCTTAATCGTGCCGATCGCCTCGCTGCGCTCCGCGTCGCTCATGCACGCGAGGTCGCTGACCAGCATGCTCACCGTGCCCAGCGGCGAGCCGAGCTCGTGCGCCGCACCAGCCGCGAGGGTCCCGAGCGCGGCGAGCTGGCGGTCCTGCGCGGCCGCCAGACGCAGCCCCGCCAGCTCGGCCCGCTGGCGCGCCTGCGACAGCGCGATGCGATGCACGAAGTAGGTCATGAACGCCGCCGACATCCCGAACGCGACCCACATGCCGCGGATGTGGCCCATGAAGTGCTGCTCGTGCCCGGGCGGCCCATGCATCATCGGGGGTGTCGGTGCGAGCACGAACAACGCCGTGAAGCCGAGCAGCGAGGTCGCGGCGACCGCCCAGGTCCAGCGCGGCGACAGCTGGGTCGCCAGCGTCATCGGCACGAAGTACATGGTCGTGAACGAGTTGCTGACGCCGCCCGAGAGCGCCAGCAAGGCCGTCAGCGCGACCGAATCCACCAGCAGGTGCGCGCCGGCGATCGTGGTCGTCGCGCGTCCGCGTCGCAGCACCGATCGCATGGTCCACACGTTCGTCGCCACCAGCAACAGCACGACCGCGGCGGTGCCGGTCGGCTCGGGTGGCGGCGGGAACCACGAGATCAGGCGATCGAAGAGCGTCGGGCTCAGGGTTTGCAACGACCACCCGAGCGCGACCAGGCCGAGCAGCACCCAGCGCGCGACCACGAAGAAGCGCAGCGTAATCTGGGCCGAGCTCTGCTTGGCGGGCATTCGCGGCGAGCATGCCACAACGCCGCGAAGACCACCTCCCCGCGGCGATCGGTCGCGCTCGGCCGGGCCGACGCCGGTCCATCATGGAGATTTCGCCGCGCACCGCGGGTCCGCGCGGCCAGCTTTGACGATATGCTCGGGCTGTGCCGAAGCAGAGCGCCGGACTCCTGATGTACCGCCGACGCGGGGGCGAACTCGAGGCCTTGCTGGTGCACCCCGGCGGGCCGCTGTGGACCCACAAAGACGCCGGCGCCTGGACGATCCCCAAGGGCGAGTTCGACGACCGCGAGACCGCGCTCGACGCCGCCCGCCGCGAGTTCGCCGAGGAGACCGGCGTCGTGCCCGAGGGTCCGTTCCTCGCGTTGACCCCCGTGCGTCAGAAGTCCGGCAAGGTCGTGCACGCGTGGGCGTTCGCTGGCGACTGCGACCCGGACAAGTTGACCAGCAACGAGTTCACGATGGAGTGGCCGCCGCGCTCGGGCAAGCATGCCAGCTTCCCAGAGGTCGACCGCGCCGCCTTCTTCACGATCGCCGCGGCCCGCGAGAAGATCAACCCGGCCCAGCTCGCCCTGATCGAGCAACTCGCCCTGCTCAAGCAACTCGAGCAGCTCGAGCAACTCGAGCAACTCGCCAGATCTTCGTCCGCCCTCTGCCGCGGTCGCGGCCGGGCTGGAAGTGCTGCGGCGGCGGGTCAGAGCGCATTGGCCACCCGCGCGACCGCCCTCGCCACCCTCGCCGCCCTCTTTCGTCGTGCGCGTCCGGATCCCCACGACAGCGCGACCATGACGTCCGTGTCAGGGGCCCGATCCACCCAGGCGTCCCAACGCCCGCAGAACGCCGCTCCGCGCCGATCCCGACGCTGGCACTGGCGATGCAAGGAGGCGCCCCGCGAGTGCAGGACCGGCGAGTCGATCCCCCCCTGTGCCGCGCAGATCCTCCCCGCTATCGTGCCGCCCATGCTTCGCCTGTGTTCATCGCTGCTCGCCGCCCTGTGCCTCGGGCTCGCCTCGTGTGAGAGTGAGCCCCGCGAGCCCGACGCGTGGAGCGTCCCGATCAAGGGCCAGCCCGGCGCCCTGCTGTCCATCTGGGGCAGCGCCGCCGACGACATCTGGACCGTCGGTGCCGACAGCGGCGCCGGCCCGGCCGTCCTGCACTACGACGGCACCACATGGAAGCAGCACGCCACCGGCGCGACCGGCACGCTGTGGTGGGTCGCCGGTCAGGGCGACGACCTGTGGATGGTCGGCGACGCCGGCCTCGTGCTCCGTCACGACCGCAACGGCGACACTTTTGAAACCCTCCCCGCCCCCGGTCCCGAGCGCCTCTACGGCGTCATGCCCTTCGCCGCCAACGACGTCTGGGTCGTCGGCGGCAACGACACCGACCTCGGCGTGATCTGGCAGTGGGACGGCGCCGCCTGGAGCGCCCCGAAAGACCTCCCCGCGGGCCTCGGCGACGGCCTCGCCTATTTTAAAATTTGGGGCGAGTCGCCCACGGACCTGTGGGTCGTCGGCGACGGCGGCGGGCTCCTGCACCGCGCCGGCTCCAGCTGGGAGCGCATCGATGTCGCCAGCAAACTTTTCACCGTGCACGGCCGCGGCGACCAGGTCATCGGCGTCGGTGGGGCCTTCTCCGCGCTCATGGTCGAGCTGACCCCTGGCAAGGCCACCGACATCACGCCCAGGGGCGAGGTCTTGCAGCTCAACGGCGTGCACGTCGGGGCGCGGGCGACCGTCGCGGTCGGCAACGAGGGCTCGGTATGGCGCCGCGCGGCGGAC
>JAYUXQ010001196.1:0-6921 GCA_043752905.1 Nannocystis sp.
GGGGCGGGGATCTCGAGCGGTTCGTCGTCGGTGCCGCGGTCCACCTCGCAGCCGGTCAGCAAGACGTACATGACGGCGCCGAGCGACCACAGGTCTGCCCGGTGATCGCGGCCTTCCCCGTCCCACATCTCGGGCGCCATGAAGTACGCCGTGCCCATCGGATCGTCGGTTCGCCGGGGCGCGCCGGTGATCGGCGTTCGCGACGCGGCGCAACCCAGGTCCGCGAGAAACACCTCGAGCCGCCCCGACTCGCGTTCGCGCCAGAGGCAGTTGGCTGGCGACACATCCTGGTGAACGACACCGGCCTCGTGGAGCGTGTCGAGGGCGTCAAGGATCTGCAGGGCGAGGTCGCAGACACGCACAGGGTCTGCCCGACCTCGGTCCAGATACGAAGTGAGCGGAGCGACCCGCGGGATGTAGTCGTAGATGATGAACCGCTGTCCATCGGAAACGCCGAAGTGCAGCGCGCTCACGAGATGGGGGTCGCGGATCCTCGCGGCCAGTCGGCCCTCTTGGATGAACAGGCCCACCGCTTCGGGGTTGTCCTCCTGGTCGACGTCCATGAGCTTGATCGCCACCGGCTTCTTGGTGACGAGGTCATGCCCGCGGAAGACTCGCCCCTGGCCACCAACGCCGAGCAGGGTGTCGACCTGGTAGCGGCCCTCAAGGATCTTGGGTGTACCCATCGCTCAGTCCTCCCAGGTGAGACTCTTCAGATACTCGGCGATCTTGTCGAGGGTCCAGCGGTCAGCCCGAAGTCGACGAGCCAGATCGGCTCGCGGCACGGCGGATCGTGGGTACTTCGCCATGTTGCCCCGCCCGCGCGGCGACTCGATCGGCTCAGGGATGATCCCGCGCCGGACCCATTCGCGGAGAGTAACGAAGCTAACGCCCGCTGCCTTCAGGACTTCCTCCGTGACGACGAACGTCCGGCGCGGTTTTGGCACCCTACGCGGCACGGGAGGCAGTGTAGGCCGAAAATGCCCACGTTCGCATCCGAAAAATTACTTGCATATATGCCAGGCTTTCTTAAGTATTTATTTTGAGGAGAACGCCCCATGGCACCACACCAGAGCTTGCTAGTCGCCGCCTTGGACACCCAGACGTCGCGCTACGTCGTCCTGGGTCGTAGAGAGCTGACTTTTGACACCGAGGAGGCGGCACAGGCCGCTGGCTGCATCGTCGTGAGGGGTCGAAACGTCGCGGTCGGAGTCGTGGCCGGCACGATCGGCGGCCTCTCGCCCACGGAGAAGGCCGCGCCCGTCCCCAGGTACCCGCCGGTGATCACCCAGATCCCGGGCACGGTCCAGCGACCTCCGCGAGCGACGGCGACGCCGCCCGCGAAGCAGCCCGACCCACCGCGCAGCAGGAGGCGGTGAGCCATGGCCGTCAAGACTCTGAGCCCCGAAAAGATGCTGACGCTCCTGCGTGATCAGCAGGACCCCTCGCTGGTTCTCGCTGGGATCGACGAGCACGGCGAACCCTTCCTGGTTGTCGAGCCGTGCGACCTGACCGACGCCCAGTGCGAAGCGCTGGCGACCTTGTTTCTCTCCGCTGCAAGCGGGCTCCTGGGGGGCTCGCTGGGCCGGATCGTCAACTGAAAGGATCTGCGATGGCACCCACGACTGACTTCACCGCGCCGCTCCCTTTCTTCTATCACCCCGCCAGCGAACGGCTCTTGTACGTCGCTCACGGCCCCTCGCCGCTCATCTTCTCGATCTTCCTCAAGGACGTCGTGAGGCATGAGCTGATCTGTCAGGGGCCCGTCATGAAAGACGCGACCCACCCCTTCGGCACGTCGACGGGGGTCTCGTCGCTCGCCGAGGATCCTGTCCGGCGCAGCCTGGCGGACACCGAGGTCTTCGACGAGCCGGGGGCGCTCGAGGAGACCCTCGTGCTGTGGCGGGACTTCTGTGATGCGGTGGCCGAGCGCCTCCATGAAGGCGAAGCGGTTGAGCCTGCCCTGACGACGACGTGGGTACTTGTCGATGCCCAGGACATCGATCTGCAAGACTCGGCCGCCAACTCGGCCGCCAACTCGGCCGCAGAGACGGGGTCCGCATGAAGCCCGGCAGGAAGCTCAAGGCGATCATCCTACCCGACCTGAATCTCGCGGAGGCGGAGCGTCGCCTGTGCGTGGAGGCCCTGGCCCGCACCGGCTCACTGGTTGCGGCCGCCGAACAACTCGGCACCAACCGCCATGCCCTACGCCGCCTGATCGCCAAGCATGAGATCGTCTGGTGGCCCTACGCGCAGCAACAGGCCACGTGGAATTCGGCCGCCATGGTACGGTGACGGACATGCGCTCTGCTCTCTCTCTCGCGTTGGCGGTGGCCCTCACCACGCCTCCGGGCGTGGCGCGGGCCGCCGGTTGGTCGCAGGCACAGCGCGACACGCATGACAAGATCATCGGCCTCGAAAACGTCGATGATCTGGCGGGCGCGGTCCAGCTTGCGGTGCAGGAATTCGCGGATGTCACCGCCCCCGCCGGGTACCGCCGCGCCGTGGCGAGGCGGGGCAAGACTGCCGCGCTGGCCCTGTTCGCCAGGACCAAGGATGACAGCGACCGCCTGACCCACCTCTGCACCGCCGTCGAGCTGATGCGGGTCTATGATGCGGAGCTTCTCGAGTCTGAAGATGATCGCCGCGACGTGCCCCTCGAGCTGGCTCGACTAGAGGCTCAGGCCACAGCGGCAGCCGCTCCGTGCGCCCGTCTTCCCACGGCGCCGACTCCCCCAGTCCGCACCGACGTCTCGCCAGAGGCGAGCCCGCGTCCAATGCCCGAGCCGTTGCCGGCGCTCCCGATCCCCGCTCGCCGGTCGCGGCCTCGGCTCGCCGTCGGGGCTGGCCTGGTGACGGCTGGCGTGGGCCTCGCCGCCGGCTTCGCAGGTTGCTTTGCGGGCCGTGTGCCGGCGGGGGACCGGGTCATCGCGCTCGACGAGCAGGCGACCGCCGCGGGCCGGGCTCTGACGAGTGACGAGATGGACGAGCTGCTTGCCGCGGACGCCCGTTACGTCCGCCTGTCAAACACCGGCAAGGCGCTGGGTGTGGCGGCGGGCGTGGCCCTGCTCGCCGGTGTGATCGTCCTGGCCCTCCCCCCTCGGACATCTCGGCGGATGCCCGCGCGCGTCGCGGGGGCTGGCGTCCAGATCAACTTTTGAGCGCGCATCCGCTCTATACTGGAGTAACTTCGCATGCTGATGCTCCGCCTACCCCTCGCCCTGGCCCTCGCGTCCCTCGCAGGTTGCACGGAGCACTCTCCGGGCTTCTACAACATCACCGACGAGGCCCCGGACACCACGACGAGCGCCGCATCGAGCTTCCCGGAGCAGTCCACCGGCTCCGACGCGCCGACGTCCGACATCTCGACGTCCGACATCTCGACGACGACCGACGCGAGCACGGGGAGCGCCGATACGACCGACACCGGCGCCGACTCGGCGGGCCCGCCTGTCGGCGAAGCGGACAAGCCGAGCATCGTCGCGGTGACGCTCGCCGCGACGGTCTACGCCGCCGGGCCTGTCCCGATCGAGGTGAATGCGGAGAGCACGAAGTCGGTGCGGGTACAGCTCGACGGCGCCGACATCGGCGAGCTGGCGTCCGCGGGCGGCGGGTTGTTCGTCGGCGCGTTGCCGGTTCGCGGCGCGATCGACGATGGCTCACACGATGTCGAGGTCATCGCCACGCAAGGGCCCCACGAGGACAGGCGCTCGGCGTCCTTCGAGGTCTCAACGCCGGAACCGGGCACGATGGCGTGGTTCAAGGCTGGCCCGGCCGGGAGCCGTACGAACCGCATCGCGCTCACGCCCGAGGGCGACACGCTCGAGGGTGGCCAGGTCGAGGTCAACAAGGTCAAGGTGCCGAGTCTGCGCAAGCGCTCGGGGGTCACCGGCGCCGAGATCTGGTCCGTGGTGCTCGACACGCGCGAGGGCACCGTCGCCGACCTGGCGGTGCTGCCGGACGGGCGCGTGTGGCTGGCGATGAACGTGCGCAAGGTGGGGGACCCGTCGCCGCAGCCACGCATCGCCCTGTTCGACGCAGACGGCGAGCCGACCGGGGTCGAGGCCCTTGGAGATCTGGGGCACGGTGTCCGCGGCATCGCGGCCGATGCGGAGGGCGGCTGCTTCGCCGTGGGTTTCGCCCCCGCTGGCGCCGACCTGGACATCGCCTTTTGGCGGATCGACGCGGCCGGCGTGCAGACCCTCGCAAAGACGTGGGACTACATTCCAAATAAGTACAAGGCACACGACTTCTGGGAGTTCGCCGCCGATGTCGTGATCAAGGGCGACGTCGCCTGGGTCATCGGCGCGAGCAGCGGATTGCATGTGGATGACGAACTCGTCGAAGCGCTCCGCGGCGTCCTCGTGCCGGTGGACCTGCACACCGGCAAGGTGCTCGGGCCCGTGATCGTCGCCCCAGTGTCTGGCGCCTACAACCAGAGCACCTTCTTCGGTGGGGGCCAGCACCCTGACGGGGTACTCGTCACGGGGTACGCCTGTAACAAGGACTGCACGAGCTACCGCATCGAGACTTCGCTCTACACGCCCGCGGGCCAACGTCCGTGGCACTCCTCGGACGCTTCGGGCGATGGCCTCCGGTATGGCAGCGACGTCGTATTCGACTCTCAGGGTCGCGCGTTGGTTGGCGGCGCCATTTCCGACAAGGGGGTGCTTCGAGGCTACTTGTTCGCCCGCATGGTTGGCGAAAACGCAGCTCTCCCGCTCTTTTCTCACTGGTTCCCGGCCTCCAACCCCTCGGAGGTGCTTGCGGTGCTCGTCGATGCCTACGATCGGATCTTTGCGGCCGGCTATATCACCGCAAACGGCTCGACCCAGTCCCGCCTCTCTCTGATCGCCGGATAAAAATTCCTCGCGCCCATGTGATCCGGCCAGGAAGCGGAGATGTCATCCGGCCAGAGCGGAGGGCGAAGCGACAGAAAGTGCGGATTCAACCGGGGATGAAGCTATCGCACGCCTCGCCGATCAGATCCGTGGCTGCATCGAAGAACGGGGCGTAGCTCGGCGCACATGTGTCCCCCTCGAGGTAAAAGTTGAACATCATCCCGAGCTGGCGAAGTTTGATGATGTGATCAGGCTGGTAGGAGCAACCGGGCTCGTGTGGCTCCCCGGTATCCTCGGGGCCAGTCACATGGAGCACGACCACCGAATCCGGGTCCCCGCCCTTCGCCGCCACGACCGCGTCGTACTGCTCGGAGGGGGAGGATTCGGAGTCAACGTCCGCGTCAGCGGCGATCATCACGATCACGAGCAGCGCATCGTCCCGGAGGAAACCCGCGTTACAGCCGCCGTCCGCGTTGATCGCGGGCTTGACCGCAGCGATCAGGGCGTCGCCGATGAGATTACCGCCCGACCATCCGACCTTGGCGATGCACTCGAGCGCGTCGTCCATGTTGGGTTCACCGCTGACGATGTAACGGTTGCCACCGTACAGCTGGCACTGCCTGTTCGCTGCGCCGGCACCCGCGTTGAAGATGAGCCCTGCCCCGAGGGTCTCGTCGCAAGGCGTGATGAGCCAGGGTAAGACGTTGCACTGGTAGCCGTCGTCGGCGCAAATCGTGTCGGGGGGGTCCTTGCATTCCATCTCGCAGACCCATCCCGGCCAGTAGCCCTCCGGGTTGGCGGTCATGATGTGGACGTCGAAGTCGGCGAGCTTCTCTTGGATCGTGTCGACGAAGCCGGGGAAGCTTGCCAGGAGCTGCGTCTGCTCGGTCTGCATGCCGCCATACCGGGAGATCAAGAACAGCAGGTCCACCTTGCCCTTGCAGCCCAGTGGCTGCCCCGACCCGAAGTCAACCATGGCACCCACGTCGCGGAGGAGGCCGGTGCTCGAGCCGCCCCCGCTATCCGTCCCCGCCGAGTCGTCCGCGGGCCCGGTGGACGACGTGTCGCCGCCCGTCGAGCTCGTGGAGGTTGAGGTCGACGCCGGCGCCGTCGTGATGCCGGGTCCGGTCGAGAACCCCGGTGGCGATGGCTCCCCACAGGCAGCGAAGGCGAGGGCGGCGATGGTCAGCGTGCGCATGACTCTGCGAGCCTAACCCTCGCCGCGCTCACTGTCAGCCCCTTCAGGTTGGTCATGGGACAGGTTCCGCGTCAACTTCAGCGGCCGGTCCGCGGGCGGATTACCGCGCGCGTGGTCGTCGCAGGAGGCCGCTACGCTACTGCGAACCTCCGGCGGCAACTCCGCAAACTTCGGTCCAAGCCCGTATAAACTCCGTTTATGGCCGTGATTGACGCTGCGGCACATTTCTTGGCGTAGTTGTATGATGAGTCGCCTGGTACAGGCGTACCCCAGACAAAGGAGTTCAAGATGTCAACGAAAAGCGGTCCTATGCGAACGAAGTACGAGTGGCACGGACGTTTCGCGCTCCCTGGCGCGGAGAAGCACACGCTCCAGGGTCGCCTAACGTTCGATCCCGAGACGGGTATCCGGGGCGAAGTCTTCGGCCACATTCCGAATGGATTTCCAACCATCTCCTTTTTGTCGGCCCAAGGGGGCAGAATTGTCCTGAACGGTTGTGTGTCCAGATCTACGCCTGGAGAGCAGATGTATATCAGCGACCTCCGAGCGCTTTCAATGCTCGTTGAAAGGGACTCAAAAGATGATCCTGATAGTCCGCTTGACGCGGAAACCCTATTCAAGGAGGCCCATCTCGAATACGTAGGACTTCTGGACTGGACCGGAGCTAGTGCGGTGAGACCCGTGCCGACCGGCAACGGGCAGGTCACGACCACCCTGAAGAGAGAGGACGCCACCGCAAAATTCTTGGGCAGCGAATTGACTCTATCTGTTTGTCCTCAGACCGAAAATTCGGCACAGTACGTAACACTCTCCAGCTTTGCGTTTATCCGTCAAGTATACGCTGGTCCGAAATCTCGCGCTGAAGCAATCGCGCAAGCCGAG
>JAYUXQ010001197.1:0-2786 GCA_043752905.1 Nannocystis sp.
CCGTCGAGCTGGCGATCGGCGACGCCCGCATCAACCTCGAGCGCGAGCCCCCGCAGCGCTTCGACGTGCTCGCCCTCGACGCCTTCAGCAGCGACGCCATCCCCGCCCACCTGCTCACCCTCGAGGCGATCCAGCTCTACCTCGGCCACCTGCGCGACGACGACAGCGTGATCGCGATCCACATCTCCAACCGCTATCTCGACCTCGACCCCGTCGTCCGCGGCCTCGCCGATGCCCTCGGCCTCGCCGTCCTGCGCATCGACGACCCCGAGAACAACGAGATGGTCTACTCGAGCGACTGGATGCTCCTCGCCCGCGACCCCGCTGCCCTCGCCCACGAAGGGCTCCGCGCCGCCGAAACCGACGCCCCCAGCGCAAAGCTCCCCCGCCCGCTCTGGACCGACGCCTACAGCAACCTCCTCCAGGTGTTCAAGGGCTAAGAGCAAGCGCACGAGCGGCCGCAACGCCGTGCAGGTCCGCACGGGCACGCCGACGAGCCCACGCCGGCCCGTCATGTAGTCTCCGCCCCCGTGATCCACATCGACGGCATCTCGAAGCAGCACGGCAAGCAGATCCTCTTCATCGAGACCTCGGCGACGGTGTTTCGTGGGGAGAAGGTCGGGCTGGTCGGGCCCAACGGCGCCGGCAAGACCACGATCTATCGCATGATCATGCACACCGAGACGCCGGACGAGGGTCAGGTGCGCGTCGACAAGAGCGTGACGCTCGGGTACTTCAGCCAGGACGTCGGCGAGATGGCGGGGCGCAGCGTCGTCGCCGAGACGATGGACGGTGCCGGCCCGATCTCACAGGTCGCCCAGGAGCTTCACGAGTTGACCGAGGCGCTCGCGGATCCGTCGCGCATGGACGAGATGGACGCGCTGATCACTCGCTTCGGTGAGGTCCAGGCCCGCTTCGAGGAGCTCGACGGCTACGGCCTCGACGCCCGCGCGCGCGAGATCCTCGCCGGCCTCGGCTTCGCGCAAGATGTCATGGACAACGACGTCGGCAAGCTGTCCGGCGGCTGGAAGATGCGCGTCGCGCTCGCGCGGATCCTGCTGCTGCGCCCCGATGTCCTGCTGCTCGACGAGCCGACCAACCATCTCGACCTCGAGTCGATCCTGTGGCTCGAGCACTACCTGCGGGACTTCCAGGGCGCGCTCATCATGACGAGCCACGACCGCGAGTTCCTCAACCGCCTGGTGACCAAGATCGTCGAGATCGAGGGCGGCGAGCTCGTCACCTACGTCGGCAATTACGACTTCTACGAGCAACAGCGGGCGATCGGCGAGGCCCAGGCCCAGGCCCAGTATGAACGCCAGCAGGCGATGCTCGCCAAGGAGATCCGCTTCATCGAGCGCTTCAAGGCCCAGGCCGGGCGCGCCGCCCAGGTGCAGTCGCGGGTGAAGAAGCTCGACAAGATCGAGAAGGTCGAGCCGCCGCGCCGCCGCAAGGTCCTCAGCTTCGACTTTCGTCCGGCCCCGCGGTCCGGCAACGATGTCATCAAGCTCGCCGGCGTCCGCAAGGCCTACGGTAAGAAGATCATCTACGACGGCTTCGACATGATGGTCCGCCGGCACGAGCGGTGGTGCATCATGGGTGAGAACGGCGCCGGCAAGAGCACCCTGTTGAAATTGATCGCCGGGCAGACCCAGCCGGACGACGGCGCCGTCACGATCGGCGCGGCGGTCAAGCTCGGGTACTTCGCGCAGCACGCGATGGACCTGCTCGACGCCAGCGGCACCGTGCTGGAGACGCTGATGGCCGCGTTCCCGCTGGCCTCGATCGGCCAGCTCAAGTCGCTCGCCGCCGCGTTCGGCTTCTCGGGCGACGACGCCGAGAAGCCGGTCCGGATCCTCTCCGGCGGCGAGAAGGCGCGCGTCGTGCTCGCGCTGATGCTCTACGATCCGCCCAACCTGCTCGTGCTCGACGAGCCGACCAACCATCTCGACATGGCCACCAAGGACATGCTGGTCGGCGCCCTGGCGAGCTTCGAGGGCACCATGATCTTCGTGTCCCACGACCGCCGCTTCCTCGCCGCGCTGAGCAACCGCGTGCTCGAGCTCGGCAACGGCCCGCCGCGCCTGTACGGCGGCGGCTACACCGAATACGTGGCCCAGAGCGGCCACGAAGCCCCCGGCATGCGCTGAGTTCCTATTTCGCAGCCGGCGCGACGTGCTGCACACCGCAATCGCCTCGCGCCCCGATCGAGAGCGAAGCTCCATACTGGCGCCGAGTGCGCTGGTCGCCGCATTGGAAGCGGCCCCCGCGGGGTGTGGTACCCTCCCGGCGCCATGCGCGAGACTGCCCGCAAGCGCCTTCACGCGTTCCTGACGGATCGATTCGATGAATCCGAGCTCCGGCGGTTTGTCCTCTTCCGTGGTCCCCGCGACGAACAGCTCGCCCGCGAATTGCCATCTGGATCCGTTTCACAGGGAACATTCGTTTATGAGCTCCTCAACCTGCTCGATCGCCGGGGTCTCATCGACGCGACGTTCTTCATGGATCTCATTCGAGAACGGCCCCGTTTCGTCGCGGAGATCACCCAGATAGCGGGTGAATGGCTCGACACCGATTCATATGGCTCGCTGTCTCTGGATGCTCTGAGCGCCTCGAGATCCTCCCGAGGTTTTGTCCGGGTCCATGCTGCACAGGGCCCCGATCAAGCGGCTGTGGCGACCCTTCAAGAGTTGTGGCGACAACGAAATTTGGCCGCGGCCCTCGTCACCCGCGACGAGGAGGAGTCGGCGTGCGAGGAAAAACCGATCTTACGCTTGCTGCTGGCA
>JAYUXQ010001198.1:0-2784 GCA_043752905.1 Nannocystis sp.
TTGGCGACCACGCGATCGATCGGCGGCATCTCCTCGAGCGTGAACTCGCAGACGTCGTGCCATTCGTCACCAAATTGGACCTGATGATAGATGCGCCCGTTCTCCCGCAGCAGCCGCCGCGGCTCGTGCGGCGTCGTCTGCGGGCCGGTCTCGGCGAGCCGCAGCGCCGCGGTCGGCGACATCGAGCCGACGCCGACGTCGGCCAGCCACGACTCGTCGAGCTCGACGCGCACGAACAGGTGCGTACGCGCCGGTGTGAACTCTCGCAGACGCTGGTAACGGACCCGCGCGCTCAGCGGGTGCGCATCGAAGCCGAGCCCGGTCAGCACCGCCAGTAGCAGCGCGTTTTGTTCGAAGCAATAGCCGCCCCGGCGCGCGTCGATCAGCTTGCGCGCCAGCGCGTCGGGCTCCAGATCGATCGGCAGACCGAGCAATACATCGAGGTTCTCGAACGGGATCGTCGAGGCGTGGGCTCGCACGATCGCGTTCAAGGTCTCCAGTGTGGGCTCACGCGGCCCGTAATGGCCGATCCGGTTGAAGTAGGCGTCGAGGTCGATCATTGCGACGACGATGCCTCATTTGCGCCCGTCGTGCACGCTCCCCGGCCCCGAAACCACCCGCTCCACCAGCGGCACGCGCTCATCAATGGGCCGCGATCGTGTCCATCCTCGATCACCTCGGCCACGCACGCACGGCCGTGGAGGTGCTACGCCGGTAGCCGGGCGCGAAACGTCGAGCCGCCGCCGAACTCGCTCTCGACGAAGATGTCGCCGTCCATCAGCCGGCACAGCCGCCGGCTGATCGCCAGGCCGAGGCCGTTGCCGCCGTAGCGGCGCGTGACGCTGGCATCGACCTGCGAAAAGCTGTCGAACAGCCGCTGCATCTGCGCGGCGGTCATGCCGATGCCGGTGTCGCGGACGGCGAACTCGATACATTCGCCGCCCGGGATCGACGCGGGTTGCCCGTCCCCGAAGTCACCCTCCCGCGCCAGCCGGCGCTCGACGGTCAGCTCGATCTGGCCGCGCGCGGTGAACTTGCAGGCGTTGCCGAGCAGGTTGAGCAGCACCTGGCGCAGGCGCGTCGGGTCGGCCGTCATCTCGCCGATGCCCGCGCCGCGCACGGTGAGGGTGTTGCCGTTGTGGCGCACGAGCGGCCAGATCGCCTCGCGCACGTCGATGATGAGGGCGTCGACGTCGAAGGGGCGCATCGAGAGGTCGAGCTTGCCGGCCTCGATCTTGCTGAAGTCGAGGATGTCGCTGACCAGCGACAGCAGGTGCGAGCCCGCCGTGTGGATCCTGCGGACGTCGATCGCCAGGCCAGCGTCCCCGCGCACCTCCAGCTCCTCGAGGACCAGCTCGCTGTAGCCGAGGATCGCGTTCAAGGGGGTGCGAAACTCGTGGCTGACGCTGGCCAGCAGCGAGCTCTTGGCGTAGCTCGCGTGGGTCGCCTGGTTGCGGGCGTGCTGCAGCTCCGCGTTGAGCTCGCGCAGCGCCGCGAGCGAGCGGCTGCGATCGATCGCGTAGCGGATCGAGCGCTCCAGCTGGCGCGCGCCGAACTCACCCTTGACCAGATAATCGGCGGCGCCGGCCCGCATCGCCTCGAGGTCGAGCGACCGCTCGGACTGCCCGGTCAAGAGCACGATCGGGGTCGTGCAGCCGCGCGCAGTGACCTCGCGCAGCAGCTCGATGCCGGTCCGCGCGCCGAGGCGATAGTCGAGGAGACACAGCTCGGCGCCGCCGGCCAGCAGCGCCTGGACGCCCTCCTCGTAGGTGTCGACCCACTTGAGGGTATAATCGTCGGTTCCGATCGCTTCGAGCAATTCGGACGTCATGAGATAATCATCCCTGTCGTCCTCGACCAGCAGCACTCCAATCGATGTGGTGGTGGTCATCATCGTCACTCGCCCGCGATATCGACGATATCGAGCCAATAGGTGCCGAGCACGCGCATGATGTTGACCAGTGAATCGAAGGTCACCGGCTTGACGATGAAGGAGCTGACGCCCAGGTCGTAGGTGCGAAAGATGTCCTCCTCGGCGTTGGAGGTCGTGAGCACGATGACGGGGATGCGGCGCAGGTCCGGGTGGGCCTTGATCTCGCGCAGCGCCTCGCGTCCGTCTTTGCGCGGCATGTTGAGGTCGAGCAAGATGATGCCGGGCCGGGGCGCGTCGTCTGGATCGGTCCAGCGTCCGCGGTTGAGGAGATAGTCGAGCAGGTCCTCGCCGTCCTCGACGAACTTGACGTGATTGGCGAGGCGGCTCTCCTCGAGGGCCTCCCGCGCGAGCATCCGATCCTCCGGGTCGTCCTCGGCGATCAGGATCGTGATCGGGCTTCGTCGTCCACGTGAAACCATGTCGTATTCCCGTTACCCCTGGCGCCGTGGCTAGCGGCACATCCGACTACATTACACGAAACCGGCCAGGGGATCAGGAAGAACACGTCCCACGTACAGGATAGACAGCGCACCGCTGTCCCACGATGTGGGCGCCGCTGTCACACGGTGTGGGCGGTGCGGGCCGCGCTGTCGCGGGGACAGGCCGGCAGGCAGATGCGCAGCACCGGACGGCGCGGCCCCTCGGTCTCGACGAACAGCTCGCCGCCGAGGCTGCGGCACAGCCGGCGGCTGCTGGCGATCCCGGACCCACGCGCGCCAGGAGACTCGCCGGCCCCGGCCGGCAGCACGCTGACGAATAGCAGCTCGAGCTGCGCAGGCGTCATCCACAGGCCGCTGGGGCGGATCGCCAGCTCGACGCGCTCACTGTCCTCGCTGTCCTCGCTGTCCTCG
>JAYUXQ010001199.1:0-6897 GCA_043752905.1 Nannocystis sp.
TGGGCGCTGGGCATCGCCTTGCTCGCCTGCATCGCCTTGCTCGCCTGCTCCCAGGCCATGCTCGGCTGGATGACCGGCGCACAGGTCCTGCGCCTCGGACCCGCCGCCGCCGTCCTCGCCGGCGTCACCGGCCTCGCCCACCTCGTCTTTCTCTACATGTCCTCACGGACAGGTCCGATCGACCAGGCCGGCGACCTCGCCGTACGTGCATTGATCATCGCCCCCCCGCTCGCGTTGTTGGTCGTCATGCCGTCGATGTGGGGCCCCGCCCTGTTCTCCACCAGCGTGCCGGCCCTGCTGCCCCAGGTCGTCCCCGTGCTCGCCGCCGTGTGGTCCGCCGCCCTGCTCGCCTCGGCCCCGGTCGGCGTGCTCCTGCGTCGCCTCGCCCCCGTCGACCACGCCGATCCCGACTCCGTCGTCGGCCGCTGGGGCGGACTGTTCTTCGCCTGCGCCACCGCCACCGGCCTGATCGCGCTCGGCTACGCGCTCGGCCGCGGCGGCGCCGACCCACCGCCTGCGGGCCTCCACGAGCTCGGCCTGATCGCCGGCCTGATCGGCGTCGTCGTCCTCACCGTCCTCGCCGGCCTCGGCGTCGGCGTCGCCGGCAGCGGCGAGGTCATCGCCGTCGCCCGCCGCCTCGACCGCGTCGACGAGTACACCGGCGCCAAACCATTGGTCGTCACCCGCCTCGACCGCATGGGCGAGCTGATGAGCCAGCTCGAGGCCCTGCGTCGCGACCTCGCCGCCGAGCACCAGCGCTACCGCGACACCCTCGCGCAGACCCGCGAGGCCGCGGTCGCCAAGGCCGAGTTCCTCGCCGCAGTCAGCCACGAGCTGCGCACCCCGCTCAACTCGATCTGCGGCTTCTCGCAGCTGCTCATGGAAGGCATGATGCCGACGACCCTCGCCGCCGAGCAGCGCGAGGACGTACGCCTGATCCGGACCTCCGGCATGCAGCTGCTCGGCCTCATCAACGACATCCTCGACATCTCGATGATCGAGTCCGGCGAGCTGCGCCTCTACTTCGCAGCCGAGGACATCGCCGAGATCGTCGACGAGGTCGCCCGGATCCACCGTCCGCTCGTCCAGGAGGCCGGCCTCGAGCTGCGCGCCGAGGTCCCCGAGGGCCTCCCGCGCGTCGTCTGCGACCGGCGCAGGATCTCCCAGATCCTCAACAACCTCCTGTCGAACGCGACCAAGTTCACCGAGCGCGGCAGCATCACCATTTCGGCGCTGCACGACCCGCTCGCCGGACGCCTGCTCGTCCGCGTCACCGACACCGGCATCGGCATCAGCCCCGCCGACATCGACGCCATCTTCGAGGAGTACCACCAGGTCGGCAGCCTCTCGAGCCGCAAGCAGGGCACCGGCCTCGGCCTGGCGATCGCCCGCAGCATCGCCGTCCACCACGGCGGCTCGCTCGTCGTCACCTCCACCCCCGGCCGCGGCTCGAGCTTCACCCTCGCCCTCCCCCTCGACCCCCCGCGCAAGCCCACCTCGATCGACATGACCGCCGAGGTCGTCCGCGCCTCCCAGCGGTTCCGCCACGCCCGCCACGCCCCGGAGCAAGCGTCGTGAACCCAGACTTCGAGAGCAGCGATAACCTGTCCCAAAGTTCAGGCTGGGGCGGCCACACCGACGAGCTCGTCGTCGAGTCCGACATGGTCCCCGGCCTGCGCGCCCGCGGCCTCCCGACCCGCCTCGCCGCCGAGCGCGACGTCATGGCCGTGCTCGCCGCCACCTTCGTCGCCGGCGCCGCGATGACCGTCACCACCACCCTGATCACCTGGGACGGTCGCAGCGCCGACGCCCCGTGGCCCGTGTTCGCGCTGGTCGTCCCGCACCTGCTCGTGCTCGCCGCCGTGCTCGCCGCCGCCTACCTGATCCTGCCCGCCGCCCGCTGGCTCGCCCCCGAGGACCTCGCCCGCCGCCGCCGCCCGCCGCTCCTGCGCCTCGCATGGGTCCTCGGCGTGCTCGCGTGGCCCGTCGGTCGCCTGCTCACCGCCCGCGAGCGCCGCGAACACGGCCGCGTCCTCGGCCGCGACGAGGTCGAGCGCGCCCTCGTCACCCTGCTCGGCCTCCCGCGCGCCGCCGCCGGACTCGTCCTCTTCGGCCTCCTCGCGGTCGACACCAGCGACGCCCTCATCGTCGGCCACCAGCTCCAGTGGTCGTGGCCGACGATCGCCGGACACCTCGCGATATGGTCCTCGCTCGCCGCCCCGCTCTGCGTCCTCGCCTCCGCCGGCGTGCGCCAGGCCGTCCGCGCCGACGTGCTGGCCGCACCCCAGGCCACCCTCGCCCTGCGCGACCCCCCGCCGATGACCCGTGGCCTGCGCCAGGCCGCCGCCCTCGCGCTGATCGCCGCCGCCGTCGCCCCGCTGGTGATGGCCGAGCTGTGGGTCCAGTCGCGCGCCCGCAGCGACGCCCAGCGTACCGCCGAACGCCGCGCCCACAGCCTGCTCGGCGCCGCCGGACCCGGCCAGGAGGAGCAGCTCGGCCGCCTGATCGCCGAGATCCCCGGCGCCGCCGTGCACACCCACAACGGCGCCCGCCACGGCACCCCCCTGTCCCTCGGGCCAGGTCCCACGAGACAGGTCACCGCCGGCCCCGCCGACACCTTCACCCTGCGCGACGCCAGCACCACCGTCTCGGTCGCGATCCCCCGCCCGCCGCCGCCTCCGATCGCACTGCTCGGCTTCGCCGCCGCGCTGTGCCTGCTCGCCGGCAGCTCCGCCGTGTGGCTGCTCGCCCGCGAGCGCGAGCGCGACCTCCAGCAATTGCGCAAGAGCCTCGGCGACGACCCCGGCCCCGCCCTCGCCCCGACCACCCCGGAGTGGACCATGCTCGCGCGGTCGATCGACCGCCTGGTCGCGCGCATGCACGAGGCGACGATCGCCCGCTTCGTCGCGCTCGAGAAGGCCGAGGAGACCGACCGCCTGCGCAGTCAATTCCTCGCCAACATGAGCCACGACCTGCGCTCCCCGCTCAACTCGATCCTCGGCTTTAGCTCCCTGCTGCTGCGCGGCGTCGACGGCCAGCTCGACGACGACCAGCGCGAGATGATCGAGACGATCGCCAGCGCCGGCAAGGACCTCCTGCAGCAGATCGACGCGATCCTCGACATGGCCCGCATCGAGGCCCGCCGCATCGAGCTCCAGGCCGAGCCCGTCCCCCTCGCCCCCCTGATCTCCCGCGCCGTGCAAAAAGCCCGCAGCCGCTCAGGCGAGCAGATCAACTACAGCATGGAGACCGCGCCCGGCCTCCCCACCGCCTTCGTCGACCCGCGTCACCTCGTCCAGGCGCTCGAGAACCTGCTGCTGTTCGCCGGCAAGCGCCTCCCCGCCGGCACGATCGCCGTCAAGCTCCGCGCTGGCGACTGCGACTCCCCGCTCGGCCTCCAAATTCACATCACCACCCCCGTCAAGCCCGCCACCTCGCAGCAGCTCGACCTCGCCCGCCGCGGCTTTCATCGCCTCCCCGGCCACCGCGGCCTCGGCCTCGAGCTCCCGATCGCCGACGCCCTCCTGCGCATCGAGGGCTGCCGCCTCGACGTCAAAGAAGTCGGCGGCGCCATGCTGTTCAAGATCCACCTGCCCGCGGCAGAGAGCCGCCGCAAGGTCGCCCTCATCGAGCGCGCCCGCGAGGTCATCCCCGACAGCTCCGCCAATTTGCCTGTCGTGCCTGGGGTGCCTGTCATGCCTGTCGTGCCTGTCGTGCCTGTCGTGCCTGTCGTGCCCACCGTGCCCACCGTCGCATCTGGACGCTGACATGTTCTCGCGTCACACCGCATGGACCTCCGGGCCCGGCCCCCTCGACCGCGCCCTCGCCTCCCTCCCCGCGTCCGAGATCCTCGACCTCACCGTCAGCAACCCGACCACCGCCGGCTTCACCCACCCCCCCGACTTCTATCGTCGCCTCTGCGACGAGCGCAGCGCCCTCTACGAGCCCGCCTCGCTCGGCCTCGCCTCCGCGCGCGAGGCCGTCGCCGGCTATTACGCCGCCCGCGGACGCCCCCCCGACCCGGCCGACATCGGCGTGTGTGCCAGCAGCAGCGAGGCCTACGCCTTCATCCTCGGCCTGCTCTGCGACCCGGGCGACGTCGTCCTCGTCCCGCAGCCCGGCTACCCGCTGTTGCGGATCCTCGCCGAGCTCGCCCACGTCGAGCTCATCTCCTACCCGCTCGCCTACGATGGTGGCTGGTACATCGACCTCGCCGCCCTCGAGCATATCCTCGTCATCACTCCGCGCGCGCGGGCCCTCGTCGTCGTCGCCCCCAATAATCCCACCGGCAACTATCTCGCCCCGCACGAGCTCGACGCGCTCACTTCCCTGCTCGCCCCGCGCAACATCGCCGTGGTGGTAGACGAGGTGTTCTGGGACTATCCGCTCACTTCATCGCCTCGCTCCAGCCCCACATTGACGCCCCCCGCCTGCCTCGGCTTCGTCATCTCCGGCCTCTCGAAAGTCGCAGCGCTGCCGCAGCTCAAGCTCGCCTGGTGGCTCGCGCTCGGCCCTGCGCGCCTCGTCCGCGAGGCCATGGCCCGCCTCGAGCTGATCGCCGACACCTACCTCAGCGCCGCGACCCCGGTACAACTCGCCCTCCCCGAGCTCCTCGCCACCGCCCCTGCCACCCGGACCCGGATCTCCCGCCGCACCCACGCCAACCTCTTGCACCTGCGCCGCACCTGCATCGACACCGCGATGACCGTGCTCGCCGTCGACGCCGGCTGGACCGCCCTGCTGCGCATGCCCGCCGTGCTCGACCACCCCGACGGCGGCGACGCCGGATGGGCCCTCGAGCTGCTGACCCGCGGCCACCTGCTCACCCAGCCCGGCCACCTCTACGACCTCCACGGCCCGCCCCACCTCGCGCTGTCACTCTTGACCCCGGAGCCCGTGTTCTCACCCGCCTGCGATCGCCTGCGTATGATCGTCGCCGACGTGCTGGCGCTCTGACGGCCTCCAGCTTGTCCGTCATGAGCACCGCTGCTAGCGTGTTCCGGGACATCGGCGGGCGCACCGTCACCACCCTCGATCTCGACGAGCGCTGGCTCGGGAACTTCGTCGTCGTCGACCCCAGATCCCTCGCCGAGCTTCACATCGACGACCACGCCTCGTGGCTCTCACCGGCGCTCAGCGACGGCGAGCCGTTCGGCCCCGACACCCTCGCCTACGCCGTCTCCGACGGCGACCGCTCCGGCGTCTGGATCGTTCGCCCCGCCGCCGAGTGACACGGTGACCTCCGGGACCGAGGTCGCTCACGCAGCCCCGGCCGCACCCCCGCGACGACCCCGAGGTCCTGTGATTCCCGGCGTGCGCTCGTCGCCGAGGTGTTAGCCTCCGGCCCATGCTCTCGCTGATCGGCCCCGCCCTCGAGGACTACGTCGCCGCCCACACCACCCGCGAGGGCGAGCTGTTCGCCCGCCTGCGCGCCGAGACCCGGCAAGACCTCGACTCACCGCAGATGCAGGTCGGCCAGGTCGAGGGCGCCCTGCTGCGGCTGATCGTCGGCCTCGCCCGCCCGCAGACGATCCTCGAGATCGGCACCTTCTCCGGCTACTCCGCGCTCGCCATGGCGGGCGCGCTGCCGGACGGCGGCGAGCTGATCACCTGCGACATCGACCCGATCGCCACCGCCGTCGCGCGCCGCTACTTCGCCGAGTCCGGCCTCGACCACCGCATCACCCTGCGCATGGGCCCCGCGCTCGCCACGATCGCCGAGCTCGCCGCCCAGGGCCGCCGCCTCGACCTCGTCTTCATCGACGCCGACAAGACCAACTACAGCAACTACTGGGACGCCGTGCTCCCGCTGATGCCAGTCGGCGGCCTCGTCATCGCCGACAACACCCTGTGGAGCGGCAAAGTCGTCGATCCCCAGGACGCCAGCGACCACGCGATCGTCGCCTTCAACGCCCGCGTCGCCGCCGACCACCGCGTCGAGCACGTCTTACTCTCCGTCCGCGACGGCGTCATGCTCGCCCGCAAAATCCGCGACTGACCGCGACTGACCTGTCCTTCGGGCCATGTCCGACTCGACCCCGCGCTGGCTCTCCGACGACCCTGGCAAGGCCTGGGCCGAGCGCTTCTTCCTGCTCTACACGCCGGTATGGATGCTCGCCGTCGGCGTCGTGATGACCAGCGGCGCCCTGCTGCGCTGGAGCGACGCCGGCTTCATGGCCTTCTCGCTGGCCGTCTGCGCCCCCTTGCTCGTCATCCCCGCGTTGCGCCACCGTACGATCCCCGCGCTCGCCGGCACCGCGTGGCACCACAGTTACTGGTTCAAGTTCAACCTGTGGATCTTCATCTTCGTCTGGATCGGGACCTACTTCCTGACCCACTACTTCTTCGACGTCCTCGGCATGCGCTACGCCTTCCCCGCCGGCTGGACCCTCGACGCCGCGCTCGTCGGCAGCGGCCGCGGCCAGGTCCCGGCCTTCATGTACCCGCTGACCCAGCCCTACTTCATCAGCTACCACGTGGCGATGATCGTCGTCCTGCGCCGGGTCCACCGCGCCCTCGGCCTCCCGCACCTGTCCCCGGGGACAGCCCGCTGGCCACGCCTGCTCGCCCTCGCCGCCGTCGCCGTCGCCCTCAGCTACACCATCGCCTTCGCCGAGACCCTCTTCATGGCCAGCCCCATCATCTCCGACCTGTTCTGGTACGCCGACAAGCCGCGGATGCTGCGCTGGGGCTCCCTGTTCTACGCCTGCTATTTTTTCGTCAGCCTGCCCCTCCTCTACCGCATGGACGAGCCCCCCGGCCCGAAGTACACCCCCGGCCGCGCCGCCCTCGAGGCCCTCGCCGCCGGCATGCTCGTCATGATGATCCTCGACGCCCTCGCCCTGCTCCTCGGCCCCCTCGTCCCCTGAGGTCGCGCGGTCAATTCTCGAAGCAGTA
>JAYUXQ010001200.1:0-2779 GCA_043752905.1 Nannocystis sp.
TCGTCGATGACGAGGATCGTGCCGGCGAGCCCGGTATTCGCGTCGTCCGCCATGTGGCCACCATCCTATCCGCCTGCACCGACGCTGTACTCCGTACACGAACGAGCGAGGTCACATGGCCCGAAGTTCAGGCGCGCCGGATAGCGGAATCGAAAGGCTCACGACAGCGCCGCCGCCACACTGGACGCGCCGATCGCCTGATCGATCCAGCGATCGAGGGTCGAGAGATCCTTGCACTCCTTGATCCGTCGCGTGTCGTCCGCGTCCAGCCGCAAACACGCACGAGCAGGCGCCACAGCACCTCGCGCCGTGCAAGCAAAAGCCCCTCCTGGCGTCCGGCTTTTCCGGGTTGATGCTCAGCTGGACCTCGACGCCGGCCGCCACCGCCCTCGACTATCCTTTCAACAGCCCGCGCGCCGCCGGGCCAGCCGCGGCGACGGCGACCCGCGCCTGCTCGCCGCTGCCGAGGTGCTTGAGCGTCACCTCGCCGGCGGCCAGCTCCGTCTCGCCGAGGATCGCCGCGAGGGGAGCCTTCACGCCCGGCGCGTCGGCGTATTGCAGTTGTTTTCCGAGCTTGGCCTCCTCCGGGAACACCTCGACGCGCAGGCCCTGGGCACGCAGCTGCCGGGCCACCCCGAGCACCGCCGTCATCGGCACACCCATCCAGCACAGCAGGACCTCGGGGCCGCCGATCAGCGCCGGGAACATGCCACGCTCTTCCATGACCACGAGGATGCGCTCGAGCCCGAGCGAGAAGCCGACCGCCGGCACCTGCTTCTTGCCGAACATGCCGACGAGGTTGTCGTAGCGTCCGCCGCCGCCGAGGCTGCCCGCGAGCGACGGCACCGTGATCTCGAAGATCGCGCCGGTGTAGTAGCCGAGGCCGCGGGCGAGGTCGAGGCTCAGGCTCACGTGGGGACCCGCCGCCGTCGCGCCGAGCAGGTCGACCAGCTGCTCGAGCTCGGTGATCGCGGCCTGACCGGCCGGGTCCTCGAGCTGGTGGCGCGCCGTCGCCAGCTGGGTCTTCGGGCCCGGGCTCAGCGCCTTGCTGGTGATGCCCGGGAAGATCGAGTCGACCTGCGCGAACAGGATCATCTCCATCAGTTTATTCGCCGCCTCACTCGAGATCCCGCGGCCCGCGAGCTCGTCGCGCACCCCCCCTTGGCCGATCTTGTCGAGCTTGTCCACCGCCGTCAGCGCCATCGATTCGTGCTCGAGGTCGATGCCCGCCGTGTGCATCATGCTGCGGAGCAGCTGGCGGTGGTTGAGCCGGATCTTGAAGTCGGTGAAGCCGAGCGCGTGCAGCACCTCCGTGACCGCCGCGCACACCTCCGCCTCCGCGATCAGGCTCTGCGTGCCGGTGATGTCGACATCGCACTGGTAGAACTCGCGAAAGCGGCCCTTGCCCGGGCGGTCGGCGCGCCAGACCGGCTGGATCTGGTAGCGCTTGAAGTACTTTGGCAGCTCGTACTGCGCCACCACGCGGGCCAGCGGCACCGTCAGGTCGTAGCGCAGGCCCTCGTCGGCGAGCGGCGCCTGCAGCTGCGCGCGCATGTCCGCCGCGGGCGTGTCGCCGCTCATCAATTGATGGACCTCGTCGAGCGCGCGCCCGAGGTCGTCCCGCCGACGCAGCACGCGATACAGCAGCTGGTCGCCCTCCTCGCCATACTTACCGAGCAGCGTCGAGAGGTTCTCGATCGTCGGCGTCTCGAGCGGCACGAAGCCGTGGCTGCCGTAAATTCGCCGGATCACCTCGATGACGTGGTGCCGCCGGGCCAGTTCGTCGGGCAGGAAGTCGCGCATACCGCTGGGCGGCTTGGTGGAGATCTTCGGGTTGTTCACGTCGCCTCCGTCGTCGGGACCAGGCTGATCTTCAGGGGCTCGCCGTCGATGCTGTCCTCGAGGACATGTGGACCGGCCGCCTCCACATTGTTCTCGACCACTTTGAGCGCGCTCGCCAGCGTCTCGCCGCGGATCAGGTCGGCGAACTCGGGCTGGCGGGCCGCCGCCGCGAGGGCACCCTCACAATGCAGCGTGACCGAGATCCTCTGACTCACGTCGAGGTCAGCCGTCTTTCGCAGGTTCTGAACGCGGTTGATCAGCTCGCGCGCGAGGCCCTCCGCGCGTAGGCCCTCGGTCATCGTCGTGTCGAGCGCGACCGTCAACGCGCCCTCGCTGGCGACCACCAGCCCGGGCTTGGGCGCGCGGACCAGCAACACGTCCTCGCCGCGCAAAACCTCGCCCTCGACCTCCAGCGTGCCGCCCGCGGCAAACGCCCGAAGGGCCGATGGCTCGATCATCTGCAGCGCCGCGCCGACCGCCTTGAGCTTCGACCCCAGCCGCTTGCCGAGCAGCTTGAGATTCGGCTTGGCGGTGAGGTCGACCAGCGCAGAGTCATCGCCCGACACCGCGATCTGCTTGACGTTGAGCTCGCCGAGGATGTCGCTGCTGTCGCGCCTGCGCAGGCGCTCGACGATCGCCGGCGCGTGGCTGACCACCGTCAAGGTCCCGAGCGGCCGCCGGGCGCCGATGCGCTCGCGCTCCCGCAGCGTCAAGCCCAGCGCGACGATCGCCCGCGCTAGCTCGACCTCCGTCTCCAGCTCCTCATCTCGCGCGAAGCTGTCGGTCCGCGGGAACGGGCACAGGTGCACGCTGTCCTCGCCCTCGCCTGCGAGCCCGGTGTCGACCACCAGACGCTGGTGCAGGAACTCGCTCAGGAACGGCAGCACCGGCGCCATCGCCCGCGACAGCGTCACCAGCACGCGATACAGCGTCGCGT
>JAYUXQ010001201.1:0-2778 GCA_043752905.1 Nannocystis sp.
GTGCCACCGGAGACGGCGCTACTGGCCCGCTGCGTGCGCGCGATCCAGTAGTCGCGGATCAGCGGTCGCGGGCCAGCGGTCGCGGGTCAGCGGTCGCGGGCGAGGGCGAGCCAGATCGCGGTCGCGTAGATGATCGTCTGGATCGCCAGCGAGGCGGCGGCGGCCGGGGCGGGCGTCGGGATCACGATCATCATGACGACCCACAACGCGCTGGCGATGACGGCGTCGCGGCGGCGCGTCGCGGCGGCTGCCCGAAAGGACAGGGCCCAGAGCACGGGGATCAGGGCCTCGGGCGGGGCAAAGGGGCTGCGCATGGCCCCGAGAGCGAGCAGGCCGAACCACCCGCCGAGCAGCGCGACCTGCTGCTGTGCATTGGTCGGGGCGGGGCGCCGCCAGCCGGCGGCGACGGCGACGGCGACGATGAGCAGCGTGTAGACCCAGGCGACCGGCGGCGCGAGCGCCCAGGCGTCGGCCTCCGACCCGACCCAGCCGATCAGGCGCAGCTTGAAGGGGATGCCGAAGGCGCCGAGGTTGGACATCGTCGCGCCCGGCTCGCTGAGGAACGAGAAGGTCTCGCCGCTGGCGAGGCGCGGCAGGTGATAGTTCACGAAGTCGACGAAGGGGCGGGTGCCGACGACGAGCAGCGCGAGCACGGCGAAGAGCACGGAGAAGGCGGCGGTCCAGGCGGCGGCGGCGAAGCGACGGGCCGCGAGCAAGTCGCGGGTGATCGCCCGCAGGAGCGCCGGCAGCGGGAGGAACTGCGGCGGGTATTCGTAGGTGTCCATCGTCAGCGGGCCGATGTCGATCACGGCGGGCAACTGCGGCTCGGACTCGAAGCCGTAGGCGTCGTCGTAGATGTTGGCGTCGTGCTCGACGAGCGCGGCGCCGTGCACGTCGCTGGTCAGGCACGAGTGCCGAGTCCGAAAGTCACGCGATATTGGCGTGGGATCGACGAGGTGGCCAGGCAAGCCCTGGCGCCCGGCGATGCGCCCGATCCCTGGGCGTCAGCCGGCCGTGACGGTCAGCGTGAACATCTGGGTGGCGGTGCCGCCGTGGCCGTCGGAGACCTCGAGCGTGACCGGGTGCTCGCCGATGTCCTCGCTGGTGACGAGCCAGGCGAGCGTGCTGGTGTTCGCGTCGAGGGTCATGTCGGGCGGGGCGTCGACGATGGCGTAGGAGAGGGGGTCGCCGTCGGGGTCGGTGGCGGAGAGGGCGTAGCTCCACGCGACGGGCGGGTCGCCGACCAGCACGGTGCCGGAGATGGCGAGGCCGAAGGGGCCGAGCAGGCCGGCGTCGTTGGTCATGCCGAGCAGCTGGCCGTCGGGCGAGAACTTGAAGATGTCGGCCGATATACTGCCGTTGCCGTTCTCGTAGTCGGCGGTATAGATGTTGCCCTCGTTGTCGACGCGCAGGGGGACCGGGAACTGGTCGGTGGGGGCGTCGAAGGTGCCGAGCTTGACGCCGCCGTTGACGTCGTAGCGGACGATGTCACCGGCCGCGGCGATCAGCTCGTTGTTGGCGTTGAACTGGATGCCCTCGAAGCCCTTGACGTTGCCGACGCCGGTGAGGGTCTTGACCCACCCGAAATCGACGAAGTCGGTGTTGAAGTCTGACATGTGGATCTTGTTGTCGGACTGGCTGGCGACGTAGAGGCGGCCGTAGCCGTCGAAGGTGATGCCGGTGAACTGCCCGGCGCCCTGCGGCAGCGCGACCGTCATCTCGAAGGCGTAGTCGGAGGCCCGGTACTTGTTGAGCTTGTCGGTGCCGCCGGTCGCGGTCGTGGTGTAGAGGTTGCCGCGCGCGTCGAAGATGATGTTCTCGTTGGCCTCGTCCGCGACCTTGGGATAGGTCTCGTACTCGACGCCGTAGTCGCTGAACTCGACGAACTGCGTATAAGCGGCGACCACCAGGTTGCCGCGCTCGTTGAACGCGGTGCCGTTGGGACCGTAGGTGAACAGGTCGTTCGCGACCTCACTGAAAGCCGGGTGCGTGAAGCTCTGCAGCAGCGCGAGGCTGTTGCGGTCGTATACGCGGATCGCATCGGTGCGGGAGGAGGCGAGGAAGATCTGGTTGGGCTCGAAGCTGCTGACGTAAATGTCCTGGAGAATGATCTCGGTGCCGGGCTCGGACTCCCAGGTCGGCGGGAGGTTGGCGCCGCCGGTGCTCGTGCCGGTGAGCTCGCCGGGGCCGGTGGGCTCGCCGGTCCCGCTGCCCGGTTCTCCGGTGCCGGTCATCGACTCGCTGGCGCTGCCGGTCGGGGTGTCGGTGCTGCTCATCACGGCGCCGGTGGTCGTGCCCGTGGTCCCGGTCGGCGCGGCGCCGGTGTCGGCGCTGCCCGTCGTGCCGGCGACTCCGGTGCTGCTGCTGCCGCTGCCGCCGCTGTTGTCACCGCATGCAGCGCTCGCCGCGAGCGCCATGCATAGCGACCCTGCCAGCCGTTGGTTCACCATCCTCCACCGCCTTCCCCGGTGGTATGGTACGCCCGTTGCGGCGCGTGCGGCACGGCCGGGCGGTCGTCCGCGTGCCACGGCGCACTCGCTCGCGGACGAGCCGGGCGCACGCGCGAACGCGACGGCGGATCCGAGCCCGCTGTGCCGTGGCTTGCCGGCGAGTGTGGGGTCCAGAGTCCACGCGCTCGCGGCGACCGTTGACACCGTGCCGACGAAGGACTTCACTGCGACCCGATGCAGGAGAGCTCCTCGACGGCACCCGCGGAGCTGGCGAAGCTGTCGTCGCTGGCGATCGTCGCGCGCGTCGTCGCGGAGCCGTCGCTGGTCA
>JAYUXQ010001202.1:0-2776 GCA_043752905.1 Nannocystis sp.
GCCCCGTAATTTGGCCAGCATCGGCAGTCCCATATCCCAAGAACATCGTTCTGACGCGCATATTGGCAGCCTTTCGACGGCGCGCCCTGCGAACACCGCCTGTCCGCGGCCCCTCTTCAAAATTAATCATATCGCCTCATCCGGCGTAGTGCGGGCATTTCCAGGGCGGTGCGACCGTGGCGGGCCTGGAGCATCGCCGCTCGCTGCTCGGCGTGGCTGCAGTCGATCAAACGGTGAATGCTCGGATACCGTGCCGATGCCGATCCACAAGCCCTGCGCCTCCGCGAGTACCCTGTCCGTGCAGCGCATGGCCCGCCTTCTCGTCGTCGAGGACGATGAGCTCGCGCTCGACATCGCCACTCGCTGGCTCACACGCCACGGCTACAACAACGTCCACAGCGCGATGTCCGGCGCGGAGGGCCTCGAGGCCTGCGCCGACGATCCGCCGGACATCTTGATCCTCGACCACGCCCTCCCCGACCTCAACGGCATGGCGATCGCCGAGCACCTCTGCCTCACCTTCAGGCGCGAGGAACGGCCGTGGATCGTGCTGTTCACGGCCGCCGCCGACTCGACCATCGCCCGCCTGATGAGCACCGGCTACTTCGACGACCTGCTGCGTAAGCCCTGCGTCGGCGAGGACTACATCGCCGCGCTGGCCCACGCCCACGCCGGCCTCCGAGAGCGCCGCAGGCTCGCCGAGAAGCACGCCATGGTGGTCCACGCGAGCAGCTCTGGCAGCTCCCTGCACCTGTGAGTGGTTCAGGTGCTCTCCACGGCCTCCCACTGGCCCTCCGGGCCCCTCAGTACCCTGGCGGTCGAGTGATTCGCAGCCCGCCGGGCGAGCGTGATAGCTTCTCGCCGCGGTGCCCTCCGTAACCACCCCCGATCGGCCTGCCCTCGTGGCGGCTCACGGCCTCGGTCTGCGTTACCCGGGGGGAGTGCTCGCGCTCGACGGCGTCGACCTCGAGGTCCGTCCCGGCGAGTTCGTCGCGCTGGTCGGCCCGTCAGGTTGCGGCAAATCGAGCCTGCTCCGGGCGATCGCCGGCCTCATCCCGACCTCGTTCGGCCGCTTGCAGGTCGCCGGCCTCGCCCCCGCGGCCGCCCGCAAGCAATGGGGCCGCCAGGCCTTCGTGTTTCAGGACCCGACCCTGCTGCCGTGGCGCACCGTCCGCGACAACGTCGCCCTGCCGCTCGAGCTCGGCGCCGCGACCCTGCCCGCCGACCTCCGCCCCGCCGTCGACCGGGCCCTCGACCTCGTCGGCCTCGCCGAATTCGCCGACACCCACCCCGCCGAGCTGTCGGGCGGCATGCGCATGCGCGCCTCGCTGGCGCGGGCCCTCGTCACCCGCCCCGAGTTGCTCCTCCTCGACGAACCATTCGGCGCCCTCGACGAGCTGACCCGCGAGCATCTCGACGACGAGCTGCTGCGCCTGTGGCAACGCGACCGCTTCGCTGCGATCGCGGTCACCCACAGCCTCGCCGAGGCCGTGTGGCTCGCCGACCGCGTCCTCGTCATGAGCCCGCGTCCCGGTCGCATCCTGCATATATTACCCGTGGAATTGCCGCGACCCCGGCCGCCCGGGCTCCTGACCAGCCCGGAGTTCACCGCGCTGCTCGCCACGCTACGCACATATGTCCAGAGGGCCGAGTGAGCGAGACACTGTCCGCACGCGTATGGCCGCCGCTGCTCGTGTTCGCTGGCGTGCTCGCGCTGTGGCAGTTGCTGTGTTACGCGCTGGCGTTGCCGGCCTATCTCGTGCCCGCGCCGACGCGGGTCGCCGCCGCCGCGATCGCCAACGCGGGCGCCCTGGCGACCGCCACCGGCCTGACCGCCGTCGCCGCCGTGCTCGGCCTGCTGACCAGCCTCCTCCTCGGCACCGCGATCGCCGTTTTGTTCTCACAGTCGCGCCTGCTGGCCCGCAGCCTCTACCCCTACGCGATCTTTTTACAGACGGTCCCGGTCGTCGCGGTCGCGCCGTTGATCGTCATATGGTTCGGCACCGGCCTCGCCAGCGTCGTGCTCGTATCGGTGATGATCAGCCTGTTCCCGGTGATCACCAACGGTACCGCCGGCCTGACCCGCGTCGACCCGCAATACCTCGAGCTGTTCGCCATGCGCGACGCCTCGCGTGCGCAGGTCCTCTTCAAATTGCGCCTGCCCGGCGCGGTGCCCTACATCGTCACCGGCGCCAAGATCAGCGGCGGCCTCGCCGTCATCGGCGCGATCGTCGGCGAGTTCTTCGCCGGCTACGGCGCGGCCGGCTACGGCCTCGGCTACGTCATCCTCCAGACCTCCGGCCAGCTCAAGACCGCCGAGCTGTTCGCTGCGATCCTCGCCTGCACCCTCCTCGGGCTGGTCCTCTTCGCCGCCGTGTCGCTGCTCGGCGAGCTCGTCCTTCGTCGCTGGCGCGGCCGCGAGTCCGAGGCATGAGCACGCGTGCCACCGATGACGAGGTCGCTGCGATCCTCGCCGACCCCGACAAGCGCATCATCGGCGAGCTGCGCTGGACCGACGACGAGGACGTCTGCGCTCAGGAGTTCCTCGCGCCGGTCACCTGCGCGAGCGCCGAGCTGCTGGTCCGTGGCCAGCGCTGCGCCCCCGCGGGCACCCTGCGCTTCGCGCTGATCTCCCGCGGCCTCGGCCGGATCGCCGCCCTCGACCTCGGCCCCGGCGACCTCCACTTCCACCGCTGGAGCCCCGGCCGCCGCGACGAGATCGTGCCCGTCGCCGACCCACCCCACGACACGGCCAGCGAGCGCGACGCATGGCGCC
>JAYUXQ010001203.1:0-6881 GCA_043752905.1 Nannocystis sp.
TACCACACCGCCGGCATCGCCGAGCGGGTCGCCAGGGGCATCGGCGAGCGCCTCGCCATCACGCCGGAGATCGTCGCACCGGGTGACGACGACGCCGAGACCGACGACACGCGTCCTCCGACCCGCATTTACGTCCGCCTCGATCACGATCGTTGCACCGTCAGCGTCGACAGCTCCGGCGACCCGCTGCACCGCCGTGGTTATCGCCTCGCGCTGGCCCGCGCTCCGCTGCGTCCGACCCTCGCAGCCGCGATGCTGCGCGCCTGCGGCTGGCAGCCCGGCGCCCCGCTGCTCGACCCGATGTGCGGCAGCGGCACGATCGTGCTCGAGGCGGCGCGCCGGGCCTGCGGGCGCCCGCCGGGCGGTGACCGCGAGTTCGCCTTCCTCGCCTGGCCCGGCCTGCCCGGCCGCGCGGCGCTGGCCCAGGCTCGCGGCTACCTGTCCCCGGAGACAGGTGCTTCGCACACCGCCCCCATCCTCGGCTCCGACCGCGACCCCGGCGCGATCACGGCCGCGCGCGCCAACGCCGAGCGAGCCGGGGTCGCCGACGCCGTCACGCTCGCCGTCCGCCCGCTGTCCGCCATCGAACCACTGCCGGCCCCCGGCTTCGTCGTGTGCAACCCGCCCTACGGCGTGCGCGTCGGCAAGCGCGGTCCCCTGCGCGACCTCTACGCCGGGCTCGGACATGTCCTGCGGGACAGGTGCCCCGGCGCCCGCGTCGCGCTGCTGTGCGGCGACGACCTCTGGCACCACTGCGGCCTGCCGCTCGGCGTCACGCACCACCTCAAGAACGGCGGGCTCCCGGTCCAGCTCGTGCAGGGTCGCGTCCCCGCGTGACCTCGCCGGTGGACGCGGAGGCGAGCCATAGGAGTTGCTCCGGGAGCGCACGCCGCGGGAGCCTCGGCCGGGCAATACATCGTCGAGATCCGTCGCTCGGACTTCGTAAATGACGAAAACGGCCTCGCCATCACTACTGCGCGCGGGATAACGATCACTGCGTCAGATGCGCCCGAAGTACGATGGCGAGCGACGAACTCTGACCGTCGCCGAACCGTGGTGGCGCACCCATTTCGTGACTTATCACGCGGCTCCAAACCGGCATCGAAAAATGGGGTTGACACAGGCCCCAGCCTTGGAGTCAACTATGTTGACCAAGTCCAATGGCATTCAGGGGTTTATGCTCTCCAGCGAGTCTCTGGTGCCGCCCATGCCAAAATTGTACTTCGGTGAGGCAACGGTGAGTGCGGGACTGGAACCTTTTGGTACCTCGACCCAAACAATGACGGTGGTTCAACGAACGACGCCGACAACAAGCTAGATGTCGTGGGTGTTCTTACGCATGAGCTCCTTCACGCGCTTGGCCTCGGCCATACCAACGACATTTCTGATAGCAATAACTGCGATCCCAACCATCCGGCAACGGCCAGTGTCAATTCGACGATGTGGGCAGGAGATACGTATAGCCGGCTGTGGCGACGGCGGCTCAAGCGCGACGACATCAGTTCGGCGGTGAATGGCCGCCCGGCGAATGGCGCGATGCTAGTTGGCTATACGCCGACCTTCCCCTCAATCACCCCCGCCCCCGACGGCTATGCGAAGATCTTCACGATGGATCGCAACGGTCTTGGCGCCTTGGACGGCGGCGTCGATAATCCTTGGACGTTCCAAACCTGGTTCTGGCCGCTTCACGTTGATACTCAGAACAAATCCCTGATCACGGATGCGAAATGGCGCGCAATCACTTATTGATCGGTGTGGGGGCGGGCGCGCTCGCGCTCGCGTGCCAGTCTGACCTTGCCTTGGACGAGTCCGGCCAAGGCGTGAGCTCTTCGGCGGCACCCGAGCAGGTCACTAGTTCGCCATCGAGCGGCACGGGCGAAATCCCGGTGACCGACGGGTCATTATCCAGTGCTGAGGCCAGTGGGGAATCCAATGGTGGGACATCAGGCGGTTCTTCAAGCTCCGATGCAACGTCTACCACGACGATGGGCGGCGCGTCCTCGACCGGAGTGACCTCCAGCTCCTCGGGTGCATCCTCGACGGGGAAGACGACGCGCTCCGACACCGACTCCTCGGGTACCGGCGCCGAAACTGAAGGGTCCGCAACATGCGGCGACGCCATGGTAGCCGGCAGCGAAGAATGCGATGACGGCAACATCGAGAGCTTCGACGGGTGCAGCGCAGGCTGCGTCGAAGAGGCGCCCATCGTGCAAGTCTGCACGGGGACCAGCAGGACATGCGTTCTGGACGGGATAGGTCGACTCAAATGCTGGGGCGCAAATCTCTACGGGGAACTTGGCATCGGCGGGACGCAGCACGTTGGTGACGATCCCGGGGAGATGGGCGCCGAACTTCCCTTTGTCGATGTTGGCATGAAGGTCGAGGCAATCGCCTGCCGGCAACACTTCTGTGCCCTGGGGACAGAAGGACAGGTCAAGTGTTGGGGTGGCCCCAAAGGCGCGTATTTGGGGCTCGGAACCACGGAAGCGATCGGCGATGATCCGGGTGAGATGGGCGAAGCGCTGGCGACCGTCGAGCTTGGCGAACCGGCGCTGCGGATCGCCAACGCCGCGCGGGGATCATGCGCTCTCCTAGCCAGTGGCACCCTGAAATGTTGGGGATTCAATGAATCCGGCCAGCTCGGTATCGGCGACACCCAGGTGCGAGGGGATGAGCCGGGAGAGATGGGGCTGACCCTCCCGGCGGTGGACCTCGGCCAGCTGAAGCCCGTACAGATCGTGAGGGGCCACCACGAGAATTGTGCCGTCGATGCCGGCGGCAACATGAAGTGCTGGGGTAAGGGACAGTTGCTCGGTCTCGAGAGCGCGCAGAACCGGGGCGATCAGCCGGGTGAGATGGGGAATGCGCTCCCGTCCGTCGATCTCGGCGCCGGCGTAAAGGTCGCGCAAGCCTCGGCGGCGTCGGGGCACCTCTGCGCGGTGCTCGTGGACGGTCGCCTCAAGTGCTTTGGAGAAGACAACGGCTCCAATGTGTTGTGGCCATTCGGTAGCGAGATGCTGTGGTACGGTTGGCAGCCAGGGCAGATGGGTGACAATCTACCTGCGTATGACCTGGGTGATCACGACGCCGTCGCGGTCGAGGCGGGCGACGGCTCGTCGTGCGTCCTCTTGGACGACCAGACCCTGAGATGCTGGGGCTTTGCGGGCGAGGGCATCATGGGCACGGGCTCGCCAGAACCGTGGCTCGGCGATCCGCTGATCCAGGTGCCGGCTATCGATCTCGGCGCAGACGAGATGATTACTCAATTCTCCCACAGTTATTATCATGCCTGCGCGCTGCTCGCCAGCGGTCGCGTCAAATGCTGGGGGTCCAACACCTCTGGAGAACTAGGATATGAGGACGATAATAGCCGAGGGGACGAGCCTGGTGAAATGGGTGATGCGCTTCCGTTTATCGAAGTCTTCTAGCGTGATTCCAGTCGAGTAGCCGCCCCGCGGCGGCGTGATCGCGGATGCAGCGCGGTGGGGTCAGTCTCACGTATGATTTGATGGCATTGTGTAAGTGCACCCGGATCGTGAGTTCGTTTCCGAACTCGGAGGATGATCAGACCCGCGCTCAGCGCACCGTCAGACCGGGTGACGTCGACGGCCGCGGCCGGACCAATGCGCTCCTCGGTCTAGCCACCGCCGGACCGACGGCCTCCCGGTCCAGCTCGTGCAGGGTCGCGTCCCCGCGTGACCCGCTTCACGGCCCGACCCGCATCACCACCACGCGGGCTGGCGAGCGCACGAACACCAGCTGCGTCGCCGTCCTGGCGAAGTAGTGCACCTCGTCACCGACGAAGCGGATCGTGTCGCCAAAGACCTCGACCATCGGCGGGCCCTCGGGCGCGAACACGGTGGCAACGCGCGCATCGACGACCTCCACCGTCTGCCCGGCGCCACCACGATGGACGAGCGCCACGCGCTCCCCGGCCGCGTCGATGGCGACCGGCTCGCCCCTGGCGATCTGCATCGCCGTCGGGTGGCGGGACGATTCCACCGCGGCGGTGCCGAACACCACGCGGTAACCGACCGGCGCGACCACCAGCCCCTGCACCGCCGGCCCGCGGTCGTCCCGCGGCGACAACGCGCCGAGCTCCGCGCGCCAGACCGGCGCGCCGTCGAGCCACACGCGCAGCACCGTCATTCGCTCGTCCACCGTCTCGGCCGCCCAGCCCACGCGCGACCCGGCCACGTCCGGCCCGTACACCCGTTGATACGGCCCATACGCCTGCTCGCCGACCACCACCCACGCGCCCGCGGCGTCGGCTGCCTCGTACACGACCTCCCCGGCCGCCGTGAAGCGCAGCGCCTCCGACGTGCGCAGCCACGTCTTGCCCGGCTTGCCGTCGACGACGACCGTCGCGGTCGTGCTGCGCCCTTTGTGCTGCAACGACTGATAGGCGACGTGGGCCCCGTCGGGCGAGAACCGCAGCCCCCACGCCGCGAGCATCGGCTTGC
This sequence comes from Nannocystis sp., assembly GCA_043752905.1. Classification (GTDB taxonomy): domain Bacteria; phylum Myxococcota_A; class Polyangia; order Nannocystales; family Nannocystaceae; genus Nannocystis. The sequence goes on from JAYUXQ010001203.1 coordinate 4,464, forward strand.
TCTTGACGCCGTCGACCGTCACCGTCTCGCCGCCCGTGCGATGGCTGATCGTCTCCGCGTAGGCCCAGCGCTTGCCGTCGTCCGAGAGCGTCAACATCCGCGGGCTGACCGCGCGCGCCAGCTGCTTGCCGTCCAGCACCACCGCGCCGTCGCCGCCGCCGCCGCGACTGACGCCGACCGCGACGTGCTCGCCGTCCGGCGTCACCGCCAGCGCGGCCGGCTCGCCGGCCAGCTCGCTGGCGACACCGCGGTGCACCAGCAGCCCCCGCGTGTTCTGCCCCGGCCTCAGCTCCGAGATCGCATACGTGATCCAGGCGCCGTCGGGCGCCAGCTCGAAGTACATGAAGTGACGGTCCGAGCGGGCCACCTCGCGGCCGTCGAGCACCAGCGCGTGCGCGCCGTCGACGGGCAGGTCGAGCGCGAAGTGCTGGCCGTCGGCCGAGAAACGCGGCGTCACGTGCGTGGTGAACTCGAGTCGAACGTCCATGCCGGTGCCTCCATCGCCGGGATCCGCCGGCACGCTCGCCGGTGCGGCCACCGGCGGCCGTACGCTCGCCGGCGGCCCCGGCCCGTCCACGCGCGGCGCCGTCGTACAGGCGACGGCGCTCACCATCGCCCACACGCCGAGTCGAGGCCGCATATCCATGCATGCTCGCACGCCGGCCCCCCGGCGTTCAACTGCTCGCACGGCCGCCCTGCGTGGTACCTTGCGCGCGTGTTCACCCTCCACGTATTTCACGCGACGCGTGGCCACTCGATCGAGCCCATGACCTCGGGCGACTGCGTGGACGCGCTGATCAAGCTCCGCGCCGACCCCGAGGTGACGATCTGGCTCGATCTGCAGGAGCCGACCGACGTCGAGTCGCGGGTGCTCTCGGACGTGTTCCACTTCCACCCGCTGGCGATCGAGGACACGCTGCAGGACTACGGGCACCCCAAGCTCGACACCTTCGACGACCACGTCTTCATCATCGTCCACGGCATCGACTTCACGCGCCTCAACCTCGAGAAGAGCCTCGACGTGTTCACGCTCGAGCTCGACATGTTCCTGGGCGAGCGCTACATCGTGACCCACCACGGGCACCCGGCGATGCGCTCGGTGGTCGACCTCCACAAGGACGTCTGCGAGCAGGGCCACAGGCCCTGGACCTCCGTACGGATCCTCCACCGCCTGCTCGACCGCCTGGTCGACAACTACCTCCCGGTGATGGACGGGATCGGCGCCAAGCTCGAGATCCTCGAGGACCAGATCATCCACAACCCCGAGCCCGACCTGCTGGAGAACGTGCTCGAGGCCAAGAAGTCGATCCAGCGGATCCGGCGCATGACGGCCCATCAGCGGCTGATCCTCGAGTCGCTCGCGCGCGGGCATCTGGAGCTCATCCCGCGCGAGAGCCTCGCGTTCTTTCGCGACATCTACGACCACTTCGTCCGCGTCGCCGACCTCGCCGAGGCCTACCGCGAGGGCGCGCAGTCGGCCGTCGAGGCCTACCTGTCGATGTCGGCCAACAAGACCAACGAGATCATGAAGGTCCTGACCCAGATCTCGACGATCATGCTGCCTCTGACCTTTATTGCCGGCATCTACGGCATGAATTTCGACCACATGCCCGAGCTGCACTGGGTCTACGGCTACCCCTTCGCCGTCAGCCTCATGGTCGTGACGGCCGTCACGCTGCTGGTGTGGTTTCGCCGCCGCCACTGGCTGTAACCCGGCCATAAGTTGATCTGCGGGTTGCGGGGGTGTTAGAGGGTTGGCGGGGACCCACACATGGCTTTCGAACCGACCCTGCGCGAGCTGAGCCGATCGGCGTTGACCCTGGTGCTGGCCGGAGGCCGCGGCTCTCGCCTCGGCGCCCTCACCGACCGCCGCGCCAAGCCGGCCGTCCACTTCGGCGGCAAGCTGCGCATCATCGACTTCGCCCTGTCGAACACCCTCAACTCCGGCTTTCGTCAGATGGCCGTGCTCACCCAGTACAAGTCGCATAGCTTGTTGCGCCACCTGCAACGCGGCTGGAGCTTCCTGCGCGGCGAGATGGGCGAGTTCGTCGACCTGCTGCCCGCCCAGCAGCGCATCAACGAGGAGAACTGGTACCGCGGCACCGCCGACGCCGTGTATCAGAACCTCGACATCTTCCGCAGCGTCAAGCCCCGCCACGTCATCATCCTCGCGGGGGACCACGTCTACAAGATGGACTACGGCAAGATGTTGCTGTCACACGTCGAGCGCGGGGCCGACGCGACGGTCGCCTGCATCGAGGTCCCGCGCATGGAGGCGACCGGCTTCGGCGTGCTGCACATCGACGAGCAGCAGCGCGTCATCGACTTCGTCGAGAAGCCCAAGGACCCGCCGGCGATGCCGGGCCGCCCGGACACCGCGCTGGCGAGCATGGGCGTGTACGTGTTCAACGGCGACTT
>JAYUXQ010001204.1:0-2774 GCA_043752905.1 Nannocystis sp.
CGCTTCCCTTCTTCCATTACGTCGCGACTGGGCGGGTCTTGTACATCGCCACGGGCCCGTGTCCGTTCGTGTTCTCGATCTCCCTCAAGGACGTAGGCCGACACGTGCCCTCGTGGGCGAACTTCTGCGACGACGATGAAGCCGGGCACCAAGCCGATTACCCTGCCCGACTTGAGCCTCGCGGGCGCCGAGCGTCTTCTTTGCTTGGAGGCCCTGACGCGCACGGGCTCGCTGGTTGAGGCCGCCGAGGTGTTGGGTATAAACCGCCATGCCCTGCGGCGCCTGATCGCCAAGCACGACATCGAATGGTGGCCGTACGCGCAGCAACAGACCCGATGGAAGAAGCCGCCGCGGCACCAGACACGCGTCGGCTAAAACCCAACACACCACAGCAGACCACTATGTTACGGTGTATCATGCGCATCGCATCTGCCCTCGCACTGATCCTCGCCTTGCCGCCGGGGTCCGCCCGCGCGGCTGACTGGTCGCCCGAGCAGGAGGCCACGATGAAGCGGATCACCTGGCTGCATGGTCGCGGAGGTACTCCAGACCAAGCGGTCACGCTGGCCCAGCAAGAATTCGTCCGCACCGACGCCAGCAAGGGCTACCGGCGGGCCGTTGCCCGGGAGGGAAAGGCGGCCGCGATCAAGGTGTTCGAGCAAGGCAAGGCGACCCCGCGGGCAGCGGCGGCGGTCGCTGCTCTCTGCGTGGCCGTGGACCTCATGCGGACCTACCAGGCCGAGCTGATGGAGTCCGACGCCGACCGGCTCAAGATCCCGCCCGAAGTGGCGCGACTCGAAGCCCTGGCGACGACGGCCGCAGCACCGTGCGCGCCGGTACCGGCACCGGCATCGCCAGCATCGCCAGCATCGCAGCCTCCCGTCGTCGCGGCCAAGGCCGACAAGCTCGGACCGGCGGCACCGGCATCGCCAGCGCCGCAGCCCCTCGTCGTCGCGGCCAAGCCCGACAAGGCCAGACCGGCGCTCGAGGGGCCTGCCTCACCGCCACAGGACCGCCTCGGCCACCAGCGCTCGCAGGCTGCCGTCGGTGTCGGGGTTGCTCTGGTGACGGTCGGGGTGGGCCTCCTCGCGGGCATGACGGCCGGCCTGCTCGGCAGTCAAGGCTACGACGACAAGATCGCGGGGCTACACGCTCTGGGCGCCCGGCAACACCGAGATCTGACGACACAAGAAATGGCCGATATCACTTCGTGGGATGCCCGCTACGTGCGTTTGGAGAAAACGGGTGCCGTGCTGGGTGGGTTCGCGGCTCTCAGTGTCGTCACGGCGATCGTGGTGTTCGTGGTGCCCAAGCGGCGACACGTTTCGCAAGCTCGCGTGCGCCTCATGGGGGCTGGAGTTTACATCAAATTTTAGGCGCGTAAATGCCCCGCCCGGAGTACCGTTCATGCTGATGCAGCGCCTCGCCCTCGCCCTTGCCCTTGCTTCCACAGGCTGCTCCGAACACGCGCCGTCCTGGTACGCCGTCACGGACGGGAAGCTGTCCGAGGCCACCACAGACGCGAGCACGAGCTTTGCGCCTGACACTGACACGGGCGAAGTGGCGACCACAGGGGGCAGTCCCACAGGCTCCGCCGATTTTACGACAAGCGGGGCAACGGCGGGCGCAAGCACTGGCGACGCGGGCTCGTCGTCGACCGGCATGCCCGCCGACCCTCCGCCGCAAGTGTTCGCGTTCACCATCGAGACCAACGACGACACGCCCGGCCAGATCTTCGACGCCGGCGAGGTCCAGCTCGACCTCCAGGTGAGCGACGACGTCGTGGACGTCGACGTCATGTACGGCGACACCCTCGTCGCCACCGTGCCGATCGCAGCGTTCCCGTACACGTTCGACATCACCTCGCAGACCATGTGCGACGGCTCGCGGACCTTCACCGCGATCGTCCACGACGCTGGGGGGCAGACGGACATGGACACGGCGGACCTGTACTGCCAGCTCCCCGCGCCTGGCAGCGAGGAGTACACCCAGCCCTACCCGGGCGCCTCCGGGAGCGGCGGGGCTGCCATCGCATTATCGCCGGACGGCAGCGCGATCGTTGCGGGCGTGCTTGACGGGCGCATGGCGCTGTGGCGCCTGGACACCGAGGGCAACGTCGCGGCGGGCTGGCCGAAGACCCTGGATAGTTGGACGATGTACAACGATCTGACCGCGAAAGAGTCGAGCGCCACGGCCGTGTCGGTCGACGCGACCGGGGCAATCTTCATCGGCGGCACAGTCAAGAATGGCCTGGCGACGTGGCGCTACCTCGCCAAGCTGAGCGACCAGGGCGAGCGGATCTGGGAGGACCCCGGCTTTGTGGACGGCGAGGAGATCTCCGCGCTGGCGACCTCGGCCGCCGGGGACACCGTGGCCGCGGGCTCGATCCGCACGAGCGAGCAGCCGCCCGCCTATGACTGGGGGACCTGGGGTTATCTGAAGGGGGGGATGACCTGGAAAGATAAGTTCATGCAGCCCGACACCGATCCGCATCCCGACCAAAAGAACGTGCATAGCGAGCGAGCCCGAGCTGTGCTCGCGTTGCCGGACGGCGATTTCGTGGTGTTCGGTGAGCGTGATTATAAAGACTGGAAATTCCAGCTTTACTCCCGCGCGACGAGTCAGCGGTACAGCAACGGTACCCGCGATGGCGACCTTTGGACCTCGGAGGGCCTCAAGTTCGCTCACGATGCCACGCTCACGGCGACAATCACCAGCACAGGGATGACCGCGGCCGGGTGGTGTCGTCACGCCGAGCCTGGCGCGATACGTCA
>JAYUXQ010001205.1:0-2772 GCA_043752905.1 Nannocystis sp.
AGCGCCGCGAGCGTCGGGTAGCGCTCCTCGCGGTCGCGGGCCATCGCCCGCTGCAGCACCATCTCGAAGTCCTCGGGCAGGTCCGGCGCGATCGCCCGCGGCCGCGGTGGTTCGACCATCAGCACCGCGTGCAACGCCGCCGCCGCGTCGTCGAGGTCATACGGCGCCCTGCCAGTCGCGCAGCAGTATGCGATCGCCCCGACCGCATAGATATCGGCGCGCACATCGACCCGCTCGCCGCGCGCCTGCTCGGGCGCCATGAAGGCCGGCGTACCCATCACGACGCCGGTCTGCGTCGCCTTCGCGTCTTCGGGTCCCTTGAGGCGCGCGATGCCGAAGTCGATCAGCTTCACCGTCGGCCGCAGCGGGTCGCCCACCAAAAACAAGTTGTTCGGCTTGAGGTCGCGATGGATGACCCCGCGGGCGTGCACCGCCGCCAGCACGTCGCACACCTGCTTCAAGATATGCACCGTGTCGGCGATGCTGAGCCGGCCCTCGCGCTCGAGTCGCTGGCCGAGGTCCTCGCCGACCAGCAGCTCTTGCACGATAAACGGCACCCCGTCGGCGGTGGTGTTGACGTCGAAGATGCGGACCACGTTCGCGTGGTCGACCGCGTCGGCGATCTCGGCCTCGCGGCGGAACCTCGATACGACCTCGGTGTCCCCCGCGAGGTTGCGGTGCAAGATCTTCACCGCGAGCGGGCGACCCGGGAGCCGGGTGTGGTGCGCCTCGTAGACGCGGCCCATCCCGCCATCGGCGATGATCGCGTCGATGCGGTAGCTGTTGGCCAGCGTCGAGCCGACGTAGGGGTCGTTGACCCTCCCGACGATCACCTCGAGCTCGACCGCATCGCGCGGGCACACGCGAAAATCGGCCGGGAACCGCTCGCCGCACTTCGGGCAGCGCTTGGGTAGCACCGTGCGGGGTCCGGCGTCCTCCAGCCTCGGCTGCGCGCCGTGATCGGCCTCGATCATCGCGGCAGCATAGGCGATCGGCGGCCGCGCGCGCCACCTGTTCCGGGGTCCTCGACGCCCCCGCAGTCCCCGCATATGCACGCGCACGCGCTCAGGCGCCGTCGCGCGTCCACTGCCCCGACTTGCCACCTGACTTTTCGAGCAGCTCGACCGCCTCGATGACCATGCCGCGGTCCATGGCCTTGCACATGTCATAGATGGTGAGGACGGCCGCCGCGGCCGCGGTCATCGCCTCCATCTCGGGGCCGGTGCGGTCGACGGCGGTGACCGAGACCCGCACCTCGACGCCGGGCAGATCTTCTCGGAGCGTGAAGTCGACGGAGATCCCCGTGAGGCGGACCGGGTGGCACAGCGGGATGAGGTCCGGCGTGCGCTTGGCCCCCGAGATCGCCGCCAGCCTCGCCACCCCCAGCACGTCCCCCTTGCCGACCGTACCTCCCGAGATCCGCGCGAAGGTGGCAGGTGCGACGCGGATCCGGGCCCGGGCCACCGCGCCGCGCGGGGTCTCAGGCTTGCCCGTCACCGCCACCATGTGGGCCGCGCCGCCCGGGTCGAAGTGGCTCAGGGGGTCCGTCATCCACACCACCGTACGACAGCTTCCATGGGGTATGCACCCCCCGTGCCGCCGTGATATCCAGGGGCGCGGCTCCAGGGTCACCTGGTCCCTGCGCGCGCCTGCAGGTCCCCAAAACCATGAAGATCGGCATCCCCAAGGAGATCCACCCGGGCGAGCGTCGGGTGGCAGCCACGCCTGACACCGCCAAGCGCCTCAAGAGCTTCGGCTTCGACGTCCTCGTCGAGACCGGTGCCGGGGTCGCGGCGGAATTCGTCGACACCGCTTACACCGCCGTCGGCTGCGAGATCGCCGGGGACGCGCCGAGCCTGTGGGCCAGCGCCGACCTCGTGCTCAAGGTCCGCCCGCCGACGCCCGACGAGGTCCTGCTACTGCGCGAGGGCGGCACGCTCGTCAGCTTCATCTACCCCGCGCAGAACAAGCAACTCGTCGAGCAGCTCGCCACGCGTCGCGCCACCGTGATCGCGATGGACGCGGTGCCCCGCATCTCCCGCGCGCAGAAGCTCGATGCACTGTCATCGATGGCCAACATCTCCGGCTACCGCGCGATCGTCGAGGCCGCCAACAACTTCGGCCGGTTCTTCCAGGGCCAGATCACCGCGGCCGGCAAGGTCCCGCCCGCCAAGGTGCTCGTCATCGGCGCGGGTGTGGCCGGCCTCGCCGCGATCGGCGTCGCCAAGGGCCTCGGCGCGATCGTCCGGTCGTTCGACACGCGCCCCGTCGTCAAGGAGCAGATCGAGAGCATGGGCGCCGAGTTCCTGCTCCTCGACTTCGCCGAGGACGGCACCGGCGAGGGCGGCTACGCCAAGCCGATGAGCGAGGAGTTCATCGCCGCGGAGATGGAGCTGTTCCGCAAGCAAGCGAAGGAGGTCGACATCATCGTCACCACCGCGCTCATCCCCGGCCGCCCCGCGCCCAAGCTCATCACCCGCGACATGCTCGCGCTCATGCGACCGGGCTCGGTCGTCGTCGACCTCGCGGCCGAGGCCGGTGGCAACTGCGAGGCGACCGTGCCGGGCGAGAAGGTCACCCACGGCGGTGTCACTGTCATCGGTTACACCGACCTCCCGAGCCGCATGGCGAGCCAGTCGAGCCAGCTCTACGGCAGCAACTTGTGCCACCTGCTCGACGACATGGGCAAGGCGGCCAACTACCGCGTCGACGAGAAGGACGAGGTCGTCCGCGGCGCGCTGATCCTGCGCAACGGCGAGCTCAAGTGGCCTG
>JAYUXQ010001206.1:0-6869 GCA_043752905.1 Nannocystis sp.
CTGTCAGCACTGCGGCGGGTCGACTTCAAGGACTTCGAGGTCGTGCTCGTAGACGACGGCAGCACCGATCGCACTCCCGAGATCGCCAAAAAACACCGCGAACATCTGAGCCTGAATTATTTGCGCCAAGAGAATCGTGGTCGGGCCGCCGCGCGCAACACCGCCATTGCAGCCGCTCAGGGCGAGGTTCTGATCTTCATTGATGATGATCGTATCATTCCCCCTCACTTCCTCGACGCCCACTGGGCAAAATTCTCGGCAGATGCAGGCATTGTCACGATTGGGCCGCTGCACTCGGTGTTCACGTTGTTCCATCCCGAACTCTTCGACGATCCATCCTACTGCCCGTATCTGGAGCGCCACCGCGATCAGATCCACGATCGAGCCGTTCCACAGGTCTTTGTGACCGCGGACGATGTGCTCACGAGGTTGCCGCAGATTCTCCACGACTGGTCCATGTCTGACCCTTGGTGGGACGAGTACTGCATGCCGCTGCTTCGGCACTATGGAGGCGACCTCGGAGCATGTCCAATCCAGTGGGCCATCGGGACGACTGCCAACATGGGCGTCCGCAAGGCCGATGTAGAACGAGTCGGGATGTTCGACGACGGATTCACTGGTTGGGGCCTGGAGGACACGGACCTATCCTACCGGCTGCACAAGGCGGGGCTCCGGTTCACATTTGTTCCGGCCGCGGTCAATTACCACCAAATGCATCCGAGTAATTTTGCGGCAGGCAAGGCAGAATGGGCCCGGAACTATCGGCATTTTTGTCAAAAGCACGGCACGCTCGACAGTTATTTATTTCGCCATTGGGCAGAAAGAACCCTGACATTCGAGCAGATCGAAGCACTGCTTTGCGAGGCCAGAGCAATGGCGGTGCAGGACCAAGGCGACGGCCTCGAAGCGCTCTTGGCCACCTACTTGAACCTCGACCCATGATTCGCACGAAGACGATTGTGCTGCAACTGGAGACGGAGGTGGTGATCCATCCGTGCACGTGATTGTCGATCCGAGGCGCCATCTTGACCATGCATGACCTACCCAAGCCGAGGCTGGTGACGATCGCCGGCCCGCTGTTGTCCGAGTTGCTGCTGGGCTTCGGCGTCGGCCTGCTCGGCTTGTGGCTCGCGTCGCGCGAATCGGACAGCGCCTCGGCGGCCTTTGCCCTGTCGAACCAGGTGATCGGCGCGTTCTTCCTGCTGTTTCGCATCATCAGCATGGGCGTCAGCGTGGTGATCACGCAGAGCCTGGGCATGGGGAATGTCGCGGGCGCCAACCACATCGCCCGGGCCTCGCTCGGCGCCACCACCTGGCTCGGCATCAGCGCCGCGTTGGTCCTGTTCTGCGGTGCAGGTCCCTTGCTCGAGGTGATGAACGCGTCGGCGCCCGTGCAGGAGATGGCCCGACCCTACCTGCAGATGTTCGCGTTGGCGCTGGTGCTGGACGCCTACTGCGCTTGCATGGCCGCGGTGATGCGCGCGCACCTGCGCATCCGCGATAGCATGCTCACCATCGTGGCGATGGATGCGCTGCACCTGGCGCTGTGCCTGCCCTTGATGCGGGGCTTCGGTCCGATCGCCCCGCTGGGGCTGCCTGGGTTCGCTCTGGCCCTGGCCATCAGCCGAGCGATCGCGATTGCGATCTATCTGCGGCTGTGGCGCTGGCGCCTGAATTTGGTCCCGCGCGTGCGCGACTGGTGGGCCCTGCACATCCAGCACCTGGGACCCGTACTGCAGATCGGCCTGCCCGGCGCGGCCGAGAGCATCATCCACCGCCTGGCGATGCTGGTCTCCTTCACCGTGGTCGCCAGCATGGGAACGGCGCAATTGGCCGCGCACACCTACGCGTCGGAGGCAATGAACTTCACCGGGCTGCTCTGTCTGTCCATCGGATTCGCCAGTGAGATCATGGTCGGCCACCTGATCGGCGCCGCGCAGCTCCATCGTGCCGACTTGGTGGTTCGCAGGAGCCTCTTCCTGGGGCTGGTCGGTTCCCTCGTGCTCACAGTCAGCGCCGCTGTCACCGCAAGATGGACGCTGTCCCTGTTCACGCAGGACGCTGACATCGTCGCCACCGCCACCGCCTTACTCTGGCTTACAGTGCTGCTCGATCCTGCCCGGACCTGCAATCTGGTGATCATTAATGCACTGCGCGCGACCGGCGATACGCGCTTCCCGGTGGTCGTCGGCGCGGCCTCAATGACGCTGGTCCTGGGCGGCGGCTCCTGGCTGCTGGGCGTTCACTTCAAGCTCGGCCTTTTCGGCGTCTGGATCGCTTATGTCGCCGACGAATGGGCGCGCGGCCTGATCATGGCAGCCCGCTGGTTCGGCCATGGCTGGGTGCGCTCGGCCATGGCTACACGGCGGCGGATGCTGGTAGTCCGGTCCGCTCCGGTGCTGGTGCCGGTGCCGGTGCCCGTGGTCGGCGGCTCGAGTGTGGACTCGTCGGTCGATAGGTAGCTGGCCGGATTGTGTCCCGCCGCCAGGCTTCCACATGACCCGCACCGGCACCACCGCCGCAACTCGCCCTGGAACCGCCGAACGTCGTCGAGGTCCTGCACGGCGCCCCGCGCCCCGCGCTCCTCATGGACAGGTCCCGGGCGGTGGGTAGAATCGCTCCGATTCCAATGATGCGTGCGCCATCTCGCACCGGCCCGGGTTGGCTCGGAGTGCGGGGTTGAGCCCGAGTTTGGGCCAGGTTTGGGCCATCCTGACCACTCCTGATCAACCCTGACCAGACCGCCTCCCTCTCAAATGCCCCGATTGGTGGAGATCCACGGCGTTCGCGAAAGTGGGGGCTTTTTGAGAGAGGCGGCTGGATTTCGGCTTGAGGTCGCGGATCGCCCGAATTCCGGCGTATACGCTACTTACGGCGGGGCTTTGCCCGCTTTGCCACGGCTTTGCCAACGGGGCCGTTGGCGGCGGCGTCCACGAGCACAGCGGCCTCGCCGGTGAGCTTGGTCTGCTGCGTGTGGATGTACTTCTGCGTGGTCTCCAGCCGAGCGTGCCGCGCGACGGCCTGGATCTGGTAGATGCTCGCGCCGAGGTTGGCCAGGCGCGTCAGTGCGGTGTGCCGCAGCAGGTGCGGCCCGGACTCCACTGCACGATGATAGTGCCCGCCGCGAGGTCGATATCGGCCCACTCCAGCGCGCAGATCTCGGACACGCGCAAGCCCGCGTCGAGCGCCAGGAGGCACACGATCAGGGCCTCGGTGCCGTGGCCGTTCGCCGTGGCGGTGAGGCTGGCGATCTCGCCGCGCACGAGTGCGTTGGCGCAGCGCAAGGCGGCGATGTCCAGGGCGAGCCTGCTGTGGCCGCAACCCCTCGCAGGGGACCGAGGAGCGAGCCGAGCGTGTCCATGGAGACGTGCGCGCCGTGGTAGTTGCCGCGGTGTCGTGGCGCGGCCGATAAGGCAAAGGCCCCGGATGACGAGGACCAAGACCCGACTCGGTGGCGACCGCTCGTGAGGTGGCCAGTGCACGACCTCGCCCGTCGTGCTCATGCCGCGATGCTCTTCGTGCCGAAGTTCGCTTCCAAACCCGGATTACAGACTTCATCATGACCGACGCTCGCGGCTTTATTGGACTCGCTCGGCCATACGAGTATGGATCTGATGAGTCCTGACAGTCTCCGTTCTTTCCAGCGACAGTATCTGGCTAGAAAGCTAGAACTCGAAAAAGGCAAAGACCACTACTTCACGGATCGCTCGTGCCAGTGGGTGATACAGCCGCAGGTCGGGCAATGATGGGTCTCGAGGCATCTACGAATTACCGTCGCCTTTCAGTCATGGCTCGACGCCAGAAGAGCGATGAGGCCGAGGTGGTGCTCGTGAGCTCACTCCAGGCACCTCACATTTGCGATCCCGCACGGTACTATGAGAACGCGAATGGCACCTTCCTGGCGACTGCGACATCACCCGATCCCATTACTGACGTAAACCAGGTACCGTCCCGGCGATGACCCCGACCGTTCGAAACGCTTCACCGCGCCGCGTCACCCTCGTGCTCGTGACGACCCTTCACGCCCTACTCGCCGGCTGCGGCGACGCTGGCATCACCGGGCCGGCGAGCACCGGTGGCCCGGGTCCGGTCACCGGTGGCAGCGTCGATCCGCCGACAACCACCGACCCGACCACCACGCTGGGGCCGGGCACGACCACCGTGGGCCCGACCACCGGCACGAGTACGACCCCGGGCACCGACACCGCCCCGATCACCGGCACCGGCATTGGCAGTACGACCCTCGACGAGCCCTGCGCGCCGGGCACGATCGTCTGTGACGGCGAGGTCGCCAGGGTCTGTGACGGCCTTGGCGGGTTCGAGAGCCAGGAGACCTGCCCGAAGGCGTGCGCGCCGAGCCTCGGGTGTGTCGAGTGTGTCCCCGGCGAGGGCATCTGCGAAGGTGCCGTCGCCCGCACCTGCGACGAGCAAGGTCAGGGCTACGTCGACACCGTGTGTGATGACGTCCAGGGCGTCGTCTGCGAGGCGGGCGCATGCGTCGGCGCGTGCACCCCCGCCTTGCTCGGCACCAGCTACATCGGCTGCGAGTATTACGCGGTCGTCACGCCGAACCTCGTATTCCCGGACTACATCTTCAGCTTCGCGGTGGTCGTCTCGAACGTCTCGGAAGAGGACGCCGACGTCACGATCACCCGCGGCGACGCCCCGGTCCTCGACATCCTCGTCCCGTCCAACACCGTCGAGGTTGTCCCGCTGCCGTGGCTCGAGGGGAAGTACGTGGACACGAGCCAGATCGTCGCCAATGGCGCCTATCGTATCCGCTCGACCCAGCCGGTCACGCTGTATCAGTACAGCCCGCTCGACTATCAGAAGAACGGCGAATTCTCGTATAGCAACGACGCCTCGCTGCTGATGCCGACCAATGTGTGGGGCACCGACACAATGGCCATCGCCCGCAACACCTTCAACGGCTCCCCGGGCGCCTATGCCGTCGTCGCCCGCGAGGACGGCACCCAGGTCACCGTCACCCCCTCGGCGACCGGCGGCATCATCATCGCCGGCGGGGGCATCGCCGCCGACGGCACCGGCACGGTCATGCTCGACGCCGGAGATGTGCTCGAGGTGATATCGGGCCTCGGGGGTGGCAGCCCCGACGTGGCTGACGTCACCGGGACCCGCGTCGCCTCCGACAAGCCGGTGATGGTCATCGGCGCGCACAACTGCACCTTCATCCCGTATGACCTGTGCTGCTGCGATCACCTCGAGGAGATCAACCTCCCGGTCGAGAACCTCGCCAAGGAATACCTGGTGACCACTCCGCTGGTGAAGCCGTTCGGCATGGATCCGTTCATCAAGGCACGGAGGGTCCGGATGGTCGCCACGGCCGATGGCACGACGCTGACCTACGACCCGCCGCAGGAGGGCGCCCCGGCGACGCTCGCCAAGGCCGGTGACTACGACGAGATCGAGACCGACAAGGACTTCAAGGTCACCGCCAATACCAAGATCGCCGTCTCGGAGTACCTCCTCAGCCAGCAGGCCGGCGGCGACGCCGGCGACCCGGCGATGACCATCTCGGTACCGCTCGAGCAGTATCGCAAGAGCTACTCCTTTCACGCGCCGACCAACTACGAGAGCAACTTCATCAACGTCACCGCCCCCAACGGTGCCCAGATCACCCTCGACGGTGCGCCGCTCGCCGGTTTCACTCCGATCGGCGGCACCGGCTTCGGCATCGCGCGCGTCGAGCTGAGTAACGCCGGCGATGGCGACCACAGCCTCGTCGGGGACCTGGCGTTCGGCGTACAGGTCTATGGCTACGGCCAGTACACCAGCTACTGGTACCCCGGCGGCCTCAACCTCGACATCATCCCCCAGTGACGCTCTCCAGCGATCCTGCGCATGTACCACCATGCCACGGGCCGCCATCACCGCGGCCCACGGCGCAGTCTCCTCGCGGCTCGCCAGTCGACACGAGCAACACCCCCACTACCTCACCAAACCGACCGCGACCCCAAGAAGGTCACCAGGAAGCCGGCCAAGAAGTCTCATCAGGGCGAGACGAGTTGCGCCGAGGGTGTTCCTCCGCGCCAGTACAACTGGCCAGGGATGCCGCGGCGCAGATTACGTCAGCAACGTCCGCTTTTACAACGCCGAGGGTGAGGAAGTCGCGGTCACGCTCGACGAGAACGAGTTTCAGTACAGCGGCGCGACCGGTCAGGCGTCGTTGATCGATCTGACCAAGAACAGCGAGGGGACCTGCGCAAACTCGGCCATCGCCTTCGCGGAAGGGACAGCCCGGGTCAACGACGTCATCACCGGCACCACCCTCGTAGACAGCGTCAGCCGCGTCTCGTTCGATGTTGGGGTTCCGCAGGCGCTCATGAAGGACATGATCGCTACCACCACGCCGGAAGCGGCCCCTTCGCCGCTCAACGAGATGTACTGGTCGTGGGCGACCGGCTACCGGACACGCACGTGAGCGACGGCTGAAAACGTGGCCGATCGATGCGCTTGACCGGGCTGCCAGGGCGAGATAAGCATGGCGACATGGGCGGTTCGAAGGTGACGTCTGACTTTGCGATCCGGTACTTGGTGATGCGACGGCGAAGCGCGTGCCGAGTGATGCCCAGCATCTTGGCGGCGACGTTGATGCTGCCCCCGGCAACCCGGAGGGCCTCGGTGCAGAGGTAACGCTCGATGGTTGCAAGGTCGAAGGTGTCGATGGTCGGCGGCGCTGGCTCGGTCATGGCGATCTCATGCGGGCGGGTTGGAGGATGGCAGCGACGGCGGGTCCCCGGCGGTCTTCCTGCGGCCCCGGCCGTTGCCAACGCTTTGCCAAAACTTGGGGCACGTGGGGGCATGGGGGAGCAAGGTGGAACACGTCGACCCTCTCAAATCGCCCCGAT
>JAYUXQ010001207.1:0-2767 GCA_043752905.1 Nannocystis sp.
GGCGTGACGCTGTAGGCGTCCGGCGACAACACCTGGCCGTCGATCGCCAGCTCGCGCAGCGCGAGCGACTCACCGTCGAGCACCAGCGGCGCATCCGCGGCGGCACCCTCGGCGCGGCGGATCGCCAGCGTCGCGTGCACGACCGTCTCTGACTCGCCGAGCACGAAGCGAAGATCGACGCGGTCGATCGCAAAGTCGGGCCGACGATAGTCCGTGCGGTGGATCGGGCGCGGGGAGTTCGGCTCGGTGGTGGTGATCGCCTGATCCTCGAACATGCTCTCCGGTGTACCGACCCCGGCGCTCCCCGACAAGCGTCTGTGTGCCCGGCAGGTCGATGAAGATCACGCGGGCACGCGTGCGCGGCTCTTGCCAGGCGCGCTGCGAGGCAGTGCGCGGGCCACGGGCCACGGGGCCATGGGATCACGGCTTCACGGCGTCACGGCGTCACGGCGTCACGGCTTCACGGCGTCGCAGGCGTCGCAGGCGTCGGCGCGGTCCCGTCGTTCGGCCGCTGCGCCGTCTTACCCTGGCCCATCGTCAGGCCAATGACCACCAGCACCACGAGCACGCCGATGCTGACCGGCACGAGCCAGCGGGGGAGAGGATTGGCGACCGCGGTGGCGGGGACGGCGGGCTTGTGCGAGGGGGCCGCGATGAGCGTGCTGTGGGACATGCGACGCAGCGCGTCGCGGATCTGACGGGCCGACTCGGGGCGGCGCCGGGGGTTTCGGTCGAGCATCAGGTCGACCAGCGCGCTCAGCTCGGGGGGCAGGCCCGGCACCTCGGTGCCGAGCGGGGGCGCCTGTCCGGCGAGCTGCGTGGTGAACAGCTCCGAGACGCTGGCGCCGTCCCACAGCACCTTTCCGGCGATGCACTCCCACATGATGACGCCGAGCGCATAGATGTCGACGCGAAAGTCCACCGACTCCCCCATCGCCTGCTCGGGCGCCATGTAGCCGGGCGTGCCGATGACGGTGCCCATGCGGGTCAGGTCGCTCGTCGGGAGGTTGGCGCCGGCGGTGATCCGCGCGACGCCGAAGTCGAGGACCTTGATTAGAAAGGTCCCGTCGTCGCGCGGCTCGAGCAGGATGTTGTCGGGCTTGAGGTCGCGGTGCACGATGTGGATCGCGTGCGCGGCCGTCAGGGCGTCGGCGATCTGCGAGCCGAGGTCACAGACCTGCCGCCACGGCATGCGCCCGGCGGCGCGGTGACTCTCGAGGCTGCGCCCGCGGACCAGCTGCGTGACCAGATAGGCGCCGCCGTCCGGCAAGGTCCCGTAGTCGAGCGCGCTGGCGACGTTGGGATGATCGAGCTGGGCCGTCGCCATCGCCTCCCGCGTGAAGCGGGCGGCGATCTCTGCGTTGCCGGCGAACTCCGGGTGAATGACCTTGAGCGCGACCTGCTTGCGCAGGCTCAGGTGCTCCGCGGCATACACCGCGCCCATGCCACCTTCACCGAGCAGCTCGCGGATCTGATAGCGGCCATCGATGGTCTGGCCGATCCAGGGCACATCGGTGGTGGTGGATCCAGGTGTCACGCGGGCGCGAGTATACGCGCTCGGCTTCGCGTGTACCATCCGGCTTTCTCCTCGCTGGTGGGGTCCTGGGGGCTATCTGCCCGGTTGCCGGGCCCAGCCGGGTTCGGCCGGGTGGGGCCGGGCGGGGCCGGGCAGCCGGGGGGCGGGTGCGGGGACGCGGCTCGGGGGGTCCGGCCGACGATCTATTGTCGGCCGGGAGCCCGGCGCCGCGGCGCCGGCAGTTTCCCGAAGATCGCCGCCGCCGATCTATATTTCACCTGCGAAGCGACCACCTTGCGCCGCCAGCGGAGCACCCACGGCGTCAGCGCGAGCCCGTATAAAAAGCCGCCGATATGCGCGAACCAGGCGAACTGGATCGCGTCGGAGAACACGGCCATGACCGCCTGGAAGCCGATCCAGACCCCCAGATAGACCCAGGCCGGGATCTTGAGCTGGATGTACACGAAGGGCAGGGTCTGGAGCAGGCGGGCGCGGGGGAAGATCCACAGGTAGGCTGCGGTCACGCCGGCGATCGCACCCGACGCGCCGATGACGGGTGTCGAGGTGGCGCGGGTGAGGAGGACTTGCAGGACGCCGCCGATGAGGGCGGCGCCGAGGTAGAGCAGGAGGAAGCGGCGGTGGCCGAACAGGTGCTCGACGTTGTCGCCGAACACGTAGAGAAAGTAGAGGTTGCCGAGCAGGTGGAACCAGTCGGCGTGGAAAAACGCGTGGGTGAAGATCGTGTACGCGTGGATCGGCTCGCGCGTGATCTGGCCGGCGACGATCGCCCACTCGCGGGCGAACAGCACGCCCTCGACCGAGAGCACGTACATGACGACCAACAGCGCGCACAGGCCGTAGACCGCCCATGGCGTGCCGCGAGCGGGGTTTTCGACCTCGATCGGCAGGTGCGTCAGCAGCTGCGCCGCCCAGATGAGGCCGCGCTTGGCGAGCCGCGTCTTCGCGTCTTCCTGGCCCTCGCGTGTCGTCGACTTCGCGAGCGCGTGGCGCTCCTCGCCGTCGAGCCACAGGCCTTTGCAGCGCGGGCAGCGGTCGATCGGTGTGGTCAGCATGCCGGGCAGCAGGTGCTCCTGCATGAAGCCGTGGCCGCGGGGGCACATGCGGTTGGCGCTCTGACCGACGAGCGTGCGCAAAAATGCCGGGTCGATCTCGGCGTCACCGAGCATGTCCATCTCGCCGGCGTCGAGCCACACGCCGAAGCACACCGGGCAGGTGTCGAGGGTCATGCCG
>JAYUXQ010001208.1:0-2766 GCA_043752905.1 Nannocystis sp.
CGCGGCGGCGCCCGACGAGGCCCGCGCGCTCTACGAGTCACTGGCATCGGCGATCCGCGGGCACGGGATCCACGTCGAGACCGGCCGCTTCGCCGCGCACATGCACGTCGAGCTGGTCAACGACGGGCCCGTCACGCTGCTGCTGTTCACGCAGCACGGCGTCGTCGTGCACTGACGGCGAGCCCGCAGGCGCGGGTGTGATAGCCTCGCGTCCGCATGTCCGAGACTCCCCGTCTGGCCCGCCGGCCAGAGGCCAAGGCCTTCTCGATCGAGTCGCTGCTGCAGCTCGCGCTCGACGGCAAGCTGCGCGTGCCGGAGTTTCAGCGGCCCCAGCGGTGGCGGTCGACGCATGTGCTGAGCCTGTTCGACAGCGTGGCGCGCGGATTTCCGATCGGTCCGCTGCTGTTCTCGCGGCAACGCGGCTCGGCGGGCACGTTGAAGTTCGGGTCCGTCGTGCTGCACGCAGCGGAGACCGACGGCGTGATGTGGGTCGTCGATGGTCAGCAGCGTTTGACCGCGTTGGTGGGCGCGATGCTCCACCCCGACCCGCGACCCCGCGGTGACATTCACGCGATCTGGTACGACCTCGAGGGCGAGACCTTCGAGCGGCTCGAGGTCCGTGACCCACCGCCCCACTGGATGCCGCTCAACGTGGTCGGAGATTCGGCCAAGTTGATGCGCTGGCTACGGGCCTGGCCGCTTGGCGCCGAGCGACCCGAGCTGGAGAAGCGGGCGTTCGATCTCAGCAAGGCGCTGCGCGAATATCAGGCGCCCGCGTATATCGTCGAAGGCGCGGACGAGGCTGTCTTGCGGTTGATCTTCAAGCGAGTCAACACGGCCGGCGTCGGGATGCGCGAGGCCGAGGTCTTCGAGGCGCTGCACGGGCGCAGTCAGTCCGTGAAGGCCTCCTGTGCGCGCCTCGAGGCGATGCAGTGGGGTGAGCTCGCGGAGGACGATGTCGTCGACGCCCTGAAGACCGTATCCGGCATCGACCCACGCGAACGCTTCCGCGACGGTGCGCGCGACCTCCACGTGCCCGACGACGCGATGATGCACACGGAGTCTGCGCTCCGCCGGGCGATCACCTTTCTCCGCGACGTCGCCGAGGTCCCGCATGTCTCGCTGCTGCCGTATCGGCTCCCGCTGCGGGTCCTGGCGCGGTTCTTCGCCGTGCACCCGAGCCCGCGGCCGCGGGTCGAGATGCTGCTGATCCGCTGGGTGTGGCGCGGTGCGCTCTCGGGACAGCACGCCGACAACGGCGACGTCGTCGTCGACCGGCTGCAGCGGATCATCGGCGCCGATGCCCACGAAGCGGCCCACAGCTTGTTGGCCTCCGCGAGCCACGAGTTCGTCATGCCATCGGTGCTGGAGCGGTGGAACGGGCGCCACGCGAAGACCCGGCTGTGCGCCCTCGGGATGCTCCACCTCGGCCCACGGGATCCCATCTCGGGCGAAGCTTTGTGGCGAGGCGCGATGGAGGTCGAGCTCAACAAGGTCGCGGTCAAGCGAACCGGCGGTCCGCTGCCGAGTCCCCGCAAGGGGATCGGGCACCGCCCGGAACGGATCATCCGCGACGTGCAGGCCCCCGAGAGCGCGATCGCTGAACGTTTTATGCTCGGGAGCCGTGAGCGGCTCCGACGACTGCTCTCGGCACCGCTCGTCGGTCAGGAGGTGCTGGCCAGCCACGGGCTGGACGCCGAGGCGGTCGCGCTGTGCCAAAACGGCGAAGGAGCAGCTTTCGTGGAGCGCCGGGCGCAGATCCTGGATCCTTTGATCCATCGTTTCTTTCGCGAGCGGGCCGCCCCCGATGATCTCGATCGGCCGGCGATCGCGGCGATCGTCGAGCGGGTCGAGGGCACCAGGATATGAGCGCCCTCGATGTCCTGGTCGGGTCGACGCACATCGGCGTACTCGAGCAGTTCGAGGATGAGCGGTACATCTTCAGCTTCGCCCCGGACTGGCTCGAGGATCCTGACCGGCCGGTTCTCGGCCAATATTTCGAGGATCAGCGCCCGCGCGACATCGAGTTTTGGGGGCCCCCTTGCTGGTTCGCCCACCTGCTGCCGCAGGGCCCGATGCGCCGCGCCATTGCGCGGGCCGCTGATGTCGATCAGGGCGATGTCTTCGAGTTGCTGCGCCTCTACGGGGAGGATCTGCCCGGAGCGGTGTTCCTGCGCCCGGGAGCGTCGCGCTGGCCCCGTTCGCGGGCGGGGGTGCAGGCTCGACACGCGGGTGGCTTGCAGATGACAGGCGCGCTGGCGGGCGCGCAGTGGAAGCTGTCGCTGCGGGAGGACGACCGGGGCCTCGTGATCCCGGTCGTGGGCGAGTCCGGATCCTGGATCGCAAAGTTCCACGATCCGAGCCTGCCGGGGCTCCCCCGTGTGGAATTCGTGACCGCGACGTGGGCGCGTGCCAGTGGCATCGACGTTCCCACGGTGCGGCTGGGCCGCTGCGACGAGGTGGTCGCGTTGCCGTCTTGCATCCCCACCGGAGATGGATCCGTGTATCTCATCGAGCGCTTCGATCGTGCTTCGCATGGCCGGCGGATCCACATGGAAGACTTCGGGCAGGTGCTCGACCGACCTCCCGGTCAGGCGCAGTTCACCGGGAGCGCCGAACTCATCGCCGCGGTGATCACAGCGGTCGCCCCGATCGATCTCCAGCAGTTCTGCGAGCGGCTGGTGTTCTGCGCGCTGTGTGGCAACGGTGACGCGCATCTGAAGAATTGGTCCCTCCTGTATCCCGATGCCCGTGCCGCGCGCCTGT
>JAYUXQ010001209.1:0-2761 GCA_043752905.1 Nannocystis sp.
TGGTCCGGTCGGCCTGGCGCAGCGCCTCTGCGTAATCGTCGCGATCATAGGCCAGAGTCGTGAGCAGTTGGGCCTGCTGGGCCTGCGCTTCGAGGGTGATGCGCGTCTCCGGGGTCAGCTCGTCGAGCATCGCGTGTAGCGTCCGGCTCGCCTCCGGATCACCGTTCCTGGACGCCAGGGCGGCGCTCACGGCCCGGATCTGGAAGCACTCCGTCGGGTCGATCGCGGCTCGCGTCGCCCGCCCCGCGGCGTCGTTGGCGGCCGCGCTCGCGTCCGCTGTCCGGTTCAACAGCTCGAGGGCCTGCGCACGGGAGAGGGCCGCACGCGCGGCTGGACCGCTGTCGCGCCCGAACCCGTGCTCGGCCAGCACGAGCGCCCGATCGAAGCTCCCGAGGGCGGCCTCGACCTGGACGAGGTCGATCTGCACCGTACCCATGGCCAGCAGTTCCTTGTAGTTGAGCGGATGCTCCGACCCGGCGACGGCGTGACGGAGCCGGGTCGCCTCCGCCAGCGCCGTCGCGGCATCCGCGAATTGCCCGAGCTTGTGGTGGGCGATACCGATGTTGAGATGCGTGTCGGCGAGGTCCATGCTCGGGCGTCCACCGAGCAGCCACTCGCGGAGCTTCGCCGCCTGCTCGAGGTCCACGAGCGCGGCCGCGGGCTGTCCACGACGCAGTAGCAGGAACAGGCCGCGTTCGTTGAGCGCGTCCGCGATGCGGGTACCGGCGTCGGGGACCGCCTCCGCCAATGTCCTGTGCAGACGCGTCCACTCCTCGGCGCGGTCGGCCGGGAGGCTGGGATAGATGGCGGTGACCTTGATCAGGCGACTGTAGATATTCGCCCGAAGGTCGATGCAGCCGGTCGACTCGACAGCATCATGCGCGGCCAATAGCGCGGCGAAGCTGGCGTCCGAGCGACCTGCCAGGTAGAGGATGTGGCCATACAGATAGTTGGAGCGCCCGAGGAGGAGGGGAGCTTTTATCGCCTCGGCGCCGCGCACGGCCTGCGCGGCGCGCTCGATCGCCGCCGGGAAGTCGCCGGCTGCCTCCCGTTCACTCGCCGCCGACAATGCCACCAGGACGGGCTGCGCGGCGGTATCGGAGCCGAGCTCCGCGACATCGAGCGAGCACGCGAGCCACTCCGGTGACATGGTCGTACATTCCTCGGGGGCCGGCAGCTGCTCGACCAGCTCGGCAGCATGCAAGGTGGCCGACGCGTTCGCGTCCGCGAGACCCCGGACCAGCGTGCGCGCCGCGTCGCGGGCCAGGTCGAGGCAGCGTTGGCGTGCCGTCGTGGTGGGATCGCCGGGGAGACGTTGCAGCGTGAACGCATGGATGGCCCGCTGCTCGCCCCATCGCTTCGCATAGCGCTCGAGCTCGCCGAGGAGGTGGGGCCCGCCGGGGAACGCCCTGGTCCGCAAGTCGTCGGCCAATTCGGCGAACCCGAGCTCCTCGACCAGCTGATCGTGGGCCTGCGCCTCGAGCTCGGCGCGGGTCGCAGGCGCGGGAGGCGGGGGGGCCGGCCAGGCCCAGGCCAGCGCCGCGGTCATACAGGCCACCACGCCTGCGAGGCGCAGAGGGCGGCCCCGGACGGGTGCGTCGCGCAGCGCGGCGAGCAGCGCGTCCATCGACGGGTATCGTTCCACGGACGCCTTGCGCAGGCCGCGGGTCAGCGCATCGATGATGTGGCGCGGGACGTCCGTCGTCGGCGGCGTGGGCCGCAGGGGACCGTCGGAGATCGCAAACGCGAAGGCCACCGGCGCAGGCGTGCCCTGCGAGGCCACGGTCGACGCGCCCTGGCCCGCGCGGTCGACCATGCCGCGCGCACCGGCGAACGGGAAAAATGGGTGTTCGTGGAAGAGCGCCTCCCACAGCGCCACGCAGAAGCTAAATTGGTCGCTACGGGCGTCGAGCGGAGCCCCCCTCAGCTGCTCGGGCGACATGTAGCGGGGGGTGCCCGCGATCTGTTGGGGACCCGTCATCGTGGCGCCTGCCGTGAGGTCCTCATGGGTCCCGCTGCGTGATCGATCGACGCGAGCGAGCCCGAAATCGCTGACCTTTGCCACGCCTCGACTGTCGATGAGCACGTTTTCTGGCTTGAAGTCGCGATGCACGAGCCCGGCACGATGCGCCGCGGCGAGGCCCAGGCCGGCTTGCAGGTACTTCTCGACGACGGCGCTGCCGGGGCGCCCGGACTGCCATGCGCGCAGCGTGGTCCCCTCGACCATCTCCATCACGACGAAGACGGCGTCCCCCTGGACGAAGAAGTCGTAGAGCGTGACGACATTCGACTCGGTGCGGAGCCTCGCCATCGCGCGCGCCTCGGACCGCAGGCGATCGATAAAGCCCGGCTCGAGCATGAGATAGCCGTGCAACTGCTTCAGGGCGACCACACAGTCGAGGACCGGGTCATGGGCGGCATAGACGACGCCCATACCGCCGGCGCCGAGCTTGTGCAGGATCTCGTAACGACTCGAACTGCCTGATCCGCCGAACAGCTGCGCGGCGACCCGGTCGAGGATCTGACGACCCTCCAGGTCCTGCGGATCTGCGGACGCCATGACCCCCTCGCGCCCCGAGAGTGAAACGGCGGCGTGCTCGGTGTCCGTGAATGGCGCGAGGGTGTCTTCGTCCGGCATGGCTGCTTGGAGTGTCCGTGACGGGCCTGCCCGATCACTTCCTCTTGATTCGCGGGTCGTGCGCCTGGAGCTGCTCGATCCACGTCGACAGGGTCATCGTCGTGGTCGCCAGCAAGGCTGGCG
>JAYUXQ010001210.1:0-2758 GCA_043752905.1 Nannocystis sp.
CTGCGGTTCTGATCGCCCTTCAGGGCCGAGGAGACGTCAGGTCGGGGGGAGGCGCTCGCGCAGCCAGGCGCCGATCGTCTGGATCTCCGGCATCGAGACCTCGTGACCGATCGGGAACTCGTGCCAGCGGACGTCGCGGCCGGGCCTGCGCGCCGACTCGTACGCGGCCTGGCCGGCGAACATCGGCACCATCGAGTCGTTGCGGCCGTGACAAAATAGGGCCGGCGTGCTCGCGTTGGCCTCGTGCTCGCCACCGCTGCCGACCAATAGCTGGTAGGCGCTGAGGACCATGAGACCTGCGAGCTTGTGGGCGTGGCGCGGGGCGACGTGCAAGGCCATCGCGCCGCCCTGGCTGAATCCGGCGAGGACGATGCGGTCGTGCCGGACACCACGCTCGACCTCGCGGGCGATGAGCGCCTCGACGGCGGCGGCGGACTGACGGATCTGCGTGGGGTCCTCGCGGTCCTTGACCGTGGGGCTCAGCTCGAGGCTGCGCAGGTCGTACCAGCCCGGCATCACGAAGCCGCCGTTGATCGTGATCGGGATCGCCGGGGCGTTGGGGAACACGAAGCGGGCGTGCGAGAGCTTGAGATGCGGGACGATCGGCTCGAAGTCGTGGCCGTTGGCGCCGAGGCCGTGAAGCCAGATCACGCTGGCAGTGGCGGGCCCGCGGGCCTCGACTTCGATGCAGGGGAGGAGTGGGCCGGTCATCGCGGGGCGCAGCCTATCACCGCCGCGGGGTCACTCGGCACCGGCGCCGACGAAGATCTCGCTGACCCTGTCCTTTTCTTTTCAAAAGTAAAAAGGCAGCCCACCGCTACCGGCGCCCGTCGATACGGTGGCAGGTACAGGCCGGCGCGAAGATCGGGTCCCAGATATCAGCGGCGAAGCCGAGCATATCGCCGGTGGTCGAGGAGCCGGCGCTGCCGGTGGGCGTGCCGGTCGGATCGTCGGTCGTGTCGCTCGAGGAGCCGCCGGTCGTGTCGGCGGGGTCCTTGCCGTTGCAGGCCGCGAGCGCGAGCGTCGGCAGACCTGCACGCGTGGAGCGAGTGAGCATGGTTCGATGCTATCAGGGCGTCGCGTGGCGCAGGCGGGCCAGATAAAAACCGTCGGTCGCGTGCTCCTCGGGGGTCCAGGACTGCTCGAGCTCGAGGTGAAAGCCGTGGGCCTCGGCGACGGCGCGGACCAGCAATGGACCCTCCTCGGGTTCGAGGCTGCACACGGCGTAGACGAGGCGGCCGGTCGGGCGCAGGCGGGTCAGGCAGCGCTCCAGCAGGGCGCGCTGCAGCGCGGCGCAGGCGGCGATATCCTCGTAGCGGCTGGTCCAGCGCAGCTCGGGGTGGCGGCCGAGGTTGCCGAGGCCGGTGCAGGGGGCGTCGAGCAAGATGGCATCATAGAGGTCGTCGTCGACGCCGGGGAGGGTCTGGGTGAGGTCGCCGTGGAAGATCTGCAGCTCGAGCTCCGGGGCGTCGACGAGGCCGCCGCGCTGGCGCATCTCGGTGTGGGCGTCGAGGCGCTCGACGCTGGCGTCGGCGGCGACTATTTTGCCGCGGCGCTGCATGAGCTCGGCGAGGTGGAGGGTCTTGGTGCCCATGCCGCAGCAGGCGTCGAGGACATGTTCTCCGGGACATGGCCCGAGAGCCAGGGAGGCCTGCTGGGCGCCGAGGCCCTGCACGGCGAAGTGGCCGCTGTGATAGAGCGGGTGCTGGGTGAGCTCGCCGCCGGAGCGCACGCGCAGGGCCTGGGGTTGGTCGGGGACGGGCTCGATGGTGACGCGGCTGTCGCCCTCGGTCAGCGCGGCGAGGACGGCATCGGCGGTGGTGCGGGTGAGGTCGACGCGCAGGTCGACGGGGGGAGGCACGGCGACGGCGCGGGCGCGGGCCAGGGCGCGCTCGGGGCCGATCTGCTTGATCATGCGTCCGGCGAGCCAGCGGGGGATCGACCAGCGAAGCGCGAGGGCCTCGAGGGGTTTGCCGCCAGCGAACTTCTCGTCGAGCGCGGCGCCCTCACGGTCGACCGCGGCGAGGACGGCCTGTACGAGCCCGCGCAGGGCCCCGGTCGGGTCGAATTCCTGGCGCAGGGTCTGGGCCTGCGAGATCGCCACGTGGGCCGGGCGGCCGAGCTCGCGCAGCTCGAAGACCGCGAGGCGCAGCAGCTCGCGCAGGCGGGCGCTCAGGCGCGAGGGCCTGTCGGCGAAGGCGTCGATCATCGCGTCGAGGCGGGCCCGGTGGCGCAGGACGCCGTAGACCAGCAACGTGACCAGGCCGCGGTCGCGGCGGGCGAGGTCGGCGCTCCACGCGAGGAGGTGCTCGGCGAGCACGCGGTTGGAGAAACCCTCGCGCTGGTCGAGCTGACGCAGGATCTGGATGGCGAGGCCGCGGGGGGTCGGGGCATGCACAGGCCGGCTTCTTAGCACGCGCGCGGCATGGCGTGACACCGCACTTCCTTGTTATCCTTTTTAAGATGGTGATGATGCCCGCGAAACCGCCGCGCACGGCGCTGTCGACCGCCGTCGTCGGCATGACCATGGCTTTGTTCATGGTCATGGTCATGACCATGGCGTGTGACGACTCGACGCCAGCGCTGCAGCCCGACCACGAGCTGCTGACGCAGGTGCAGGAGGACAAGTACGGGGCGTGGGCGCGGCCGGCCGGATACGACGAGCCACGGCCGACCAACAGTCCGCACGGCGCGGTGGTGGAGGTGTTCACGAACGCGGTGGTGGAGCAGGCGGTGGCCAACGAGGATGGGCTCGGGC
>JAYUXQ010001211.1:0-2755 GCA_043752905.1 Nannocystis sp.
CCAGCTCGAGCGGCGGACCCGAGGCCGAGCCGCCCGCGCAGGACCCCTTCGAGCTCGACCGCAGCAACGTCAAGCTGCTGCCGTTTCGCGTCCGCTTCAACCGTCTCCAGCAGCTCTCGGGTCTCCCGGCCGGGGACCCCGCGTTCGCGACCCTGCTCGCGCGGCGCTACGAGCTCGGCGACTACGATTATGCCAGCGGCGTCAACCCGGACCTGACCTGGACCGCCTCGCGGATCTCGGTGTGGATCTCCGCGGTCCTGCCGGTATGTCGCTCCGCGGCGATGAACGCCCGCTTCCCCGCCTTCCCGGACGACCTCCCCGATCTGCTGACCGCCGCCCACGGCATTATCCCGGACGCCGACAAGCTCGCCGACTACGAGGTCCTGCTCGGCGACGCCAGCCTCGACGAGACCACCCGCCACGACAGCATCTGCGTCGCCGCCCTCACCGCCCTGGAGTTCGTCGCCCAATGACCGCCCGCCTCGTTACTATCGAGTGGAGCGTCCGCGCGCTCGCGCGCATGGCCACACTGTCGACGACCATCCTGGTCGGCTGCTACGGCGGTGACGACCCGGCCGCCGAGGGCCCGATCACCGGCGCCACCACCACGGGTACCACCGCCGCGGGTACCACCGCCGCGGATACCACCGCCGCGGGCACCACCGCCGCGGGCACCACCAGCGAGCCCGACACGTCCGGCGACACCGGGACCGACACCGACGTGCCGACCGAGGGCGCCGACCTCGGGGACCTCGGTTACACCGCCGAGGACGCGCGCACCTACCTCGCAGAGGTCGCGCCGATGGTGGTCGGCCGACTGCTGACCAGCGAGGAGGACAACCTCATCTATCACTTCGGCGCCGACGCGATCGTGCCGATCGTCGAGGCCTGGATCGACGAGCCCGAGTTCGCCGAGTCGGCCCGCGCCATGCTTCAGGTCAAGCTCGCCGCCAGCGGCAAAAAGGACGGCGTCGACTTCGAGCTGCCCGGCAACCTCGCCGCTCACATCGCGCGCAACGGCCTGCCCTACGCCGATCTGTTGACCGCGCAGTACTGCGTCGACGCGGCCGGCAACCCCGCAGCGTGCGACACCGGGGCCCCGTACCAGGCCGGCGTGCTGACGACCCGCGCCTATCTGATCGCCAACGCCAGCCGCTTCAACCTGCGTCGCGCGCGACGCATGATGTTCATCTTTAGCTGCAACGTGTACCCGATGGACCCCCTGCTGCAGCCGCCGATCAGCAAGGAGCAGCTGATCCCGATGTTCCGCGCCTTGACCAAGGAGGAGCAGACCGAGCCCGGCGCCATGAGCGGCTTTGGCAACGGTAGCGCCTGCTACTCGTGTCACAGCCAGTTTAGCGCGCACGCCCAGCTGTTCGTCCGCTTCAGCCAGGACGGCCTGTGGCGGGCCGACGCCACCGGCCTGCAGGACCCCGACAATGAGCTCGGCCGCAGCACCAACGGCCTCTACGCCTCGCACTTCGTGAGCCCGATCTCCGCCCCCCTCGAGGTCTCGCAGATGTTCGGCGTGCCCGTGAAGGGCCTCAGCGACGCCGCCCGCGTGCTCACCGAGGGCCCGGGCTTTTACACCTGCGCCGCCCGCAACGTGCTCGAGTACAGCTTTGGCATGAGCGAGACCGGGGCCGTCTCGATCGACAGCGACCTGCTCGTCGAGCTCGGCGCCCTCGCAGAGGCCCGCGACCTCCGGCTGCGCCCCGAGACCGCTGGCACCCCCGCGGGCGGCCCGACCTTCGGCGACCTGTTCGTCGTCGCCCTCACGCACCCGCGCGTGCTGCAGGTCGTGCTCGGCCCCCCCGATCCCGTCTGAGAACCGTCGCCCCCCGGAAGCCTATGCAACGACCCGTCCGTTTCGCGTCACGCAAGCCGTTCATCGAGACCCTGCACCCGTTGCAGCGCCGCGGCTTCATGAAGCTGCTCGGCGTCGCGCTCGCGGTGCCGGGCGTCCCCCTCGCCGTCCGCCACGCCGCCCGCGCCCTCGCGTTCGGCGAGGCGAAGGCCGAGGACATGGCCAAGCCGCCGATCAACTTCATCGAGATCGACCTGAGAGACCAGTGGGACTTCGGCCAGGTGTTCGTCGCCCCGGGCCTCGCCACCAACGTCAACCTCAAGCGCGGCGAGTCGGGTCGCATGTGCGCGCTCTACTACGCCGCCGATCAGCTGATCCCGGTGCCCGAGCGGCGCGTGTATCTGACGCCGCTGTCGATGCCCCTGATGCCGCACCTCGATACGATCGCCATGATCGAGACCTGCGACCTCGGCATCGGCGACATCCACGGCCACGAGGCCAGTAATCCCCAGCGCTCGCCCGGCCGCAGCGGCGTCCCCGGACCTGGCCGCGGGGACATGTCCGCCAACGAGCCCGTCCCCTACGTCCCCGGCAACCAGCTGCACTACAGCTCGACGCCGACCCCGGCCGCCCTGCACAACCACTGGATCAAGCAGCAGGGCATCGCCGTCAAGAACGGCGTCGCCTTCAAGGGCATCAGCCGCGAGCACACCGCCTACCACTACGGCGCCGGCCTCGACGGCTCCGAGCTCGACCGCAAGCAGACCGTCGCCGCGCTGATGGCCGGCTTCCCCGACAAGGTCGAGGACTACAACGTCGTGCCCTCGCCGCAGCAGGCCGAGGCGCTCGTCAAGGTGCTCAGCGCCGTCGACGACCGATTCCTCGCGCGTCACAAGTACGAGGCCACCGCGAGCGGCCAGCACCTCGCCAACCTCGGCGAGCTGTCGC
>JAYUXQ010001212.1:0-2753 GCA_043752905.1 Nannocystis sp.
GGCCCCGGCCCTGGCGCATCCGCGGCGACGTCGGGCGGCGCCACCGGGGGGTCCGCAGGGACGGGTAGCTCGTCGAGGAACGGGTCGCTCGCCGGCACCGGCACGGGGGCGGGCGCTGACTCACTGGGCACCGTGTGCGTCGGCGGCGAGAGGTGCTCGTCGGGGTCGGCGGGGTCGTGGTCTTCGGCCTCGAGGTCGGCCGGGTCGGGTGGGTCTTCGCGGCGCTCGGGGTCGTCGACTCCCCCGGGTTCGGCGGCGTCCGGCTCGCTCGCATCGGGATCCGGCTCGCTCGACGCGTCGCTCGCGTCATTCCCAATTTCGTCGGGCGTCTCGCTCGCCTCGTCGGCAATGGCGTCGGGCGTCTCGCTCGCCTCGTCCGCGATCTCCACTTCACCGTCACGCTCCGGGGCGACGCTGGACGGCTCGCCCGGCGCGCTCGCGTCGGCCGGCTCGGCGCTTGCGCGGGCACCTGTCTCTTCGGACACGTCGACGGCGGTCGCGGTCGCGTCGTCGGCGGTCGCGGTCGCGTCGTCGTCATCGGCGTCGAGGTCGAGCACGCCCTGCCCCATCGCCTCGGCCTCGGACTCGCCGAACTTCGCGCGGACCGTCGCCTTCGACTCCTCCGAGAGGTCGCGGAAGTCTCGCAGGGTCGGCAGGTCACGCAGGCTGCGGAGGTTGAAGAACTCGAGGAAGCGGACGGTCGTGCCGTAGAGCAGCGGGCGGCCCGGCTCCTCCTTCCTGCCGACGATCTGGATCAGCTCGCGCTCGAGCAGGGTCTTGAGCACCGCGCCGCTGTCGACCCCGCGCACGTCGTCGATCTCGGGGCGCGTGATCGGCTGGCGGTAGGCGACGATCGCCAGGGTCTCGATCTGCGTGCGGCTCAGGCGGGCCGGCTTGGCCTGCAACAGCTTCTGCACCCACACCGCGTTGTCGGGGTGGGTGCGCAGCTGAAAGCCGCCTGCGACCTGCGCGAGCATCACGCCGCGCTCGCTGGTGATCTCCACCAGGTGCTTGAGGGCGAGCTGGATCTGGTGCTTCGAGGTCTCGGCCAGCACCTTGCGAAAGTCCTGGACCCGCAGCGGTCGTGCGGCGGCGAACAACAGGCTCTCGACGATCGACACCAGGCGCAGCGAGGCCTCGCCCTCGACGGCGCGCAGGTCGTCCTCGGGGTCAATCGGGATCTCCTCGGTGAGCTGCACGCCGGGCGGCGTGGCGGGCCGCGGCGCGTCGAACTCGGCCAGCATCGCCACCAGCGGGTCGGCCGGGTCCGCGGGGTCGGCGTCCGGGTCGGAGGCGTCCAGGTCGGTGGCCGACGCCTCGGACGCGTCCTCGCCGGTCGTGATGGCGTCCGGCGATGCCTCGATCGGGACAGCGGCCGACGACGGCCCGGATGCATCGGGCGGCTCGTCGGTCCCGGATGCATCCGGCGATGTCTCGGTCCCGGATGCGTCTGGCGATGCTCCGCTCCCGAATGCGTCTGGCAACGCCTCGTCGGACCGTGCCTCTTCGGCACCGGGCACGCGGCTCCCCGAATCCGCCGCGTTCGCGAGCACCGATGGATCGTCGTGCCGCGTGCCGGTCGGGTTCGACGCGGGCTCGTCCGGCTCCGCCTCGGTCACCTCGTCCGCGTCGGTCGCACCGGCGTCGTCGCTCGCGGGCGCGGGCTTACCAGCCGCGATGTCCTCGACTCTCGGCGGGGCCTTGCGCCCCGGCTTGCGCGGTCGCTCCTTCACCATGCCGCTTGCACCTCGCCCGTGATCATGGGGTCTCCTCGTCCGTGCGATCCGCGAGCGACGGGTCCGCAGCCGCGGCCGCGCCCTCATCGGGAGCCCCGGACACGTCCTTCGCGTCAGGCGCCGACGCCGGATCGTCCTGTCGCTCGAACATGTCCTTCAGGTCAGGTGCTCGGTCCGGCGAGGCTGCGTGGTCCTCTGGCGCCCCGGAACTCGTGTCCTCGTCGGGCTCACTATATGTGTCCGCGATTTCAGGCGTCGGCTCGGGCGCTGTGCTGTCCGGGTCGGGCTCGACGAGCACGTCCGCGAGTTCGGGCACCGGCTCGGGCTCCGTGGCGTCCTCGACGAGCTCCCCGGACGTGTCCGCAGGTTTCGGCTCGGGCTCCGCGAACATGGTCTCAAGGTCAGGTTCGCCCGCGCTGTTGGCTGCCGACGCGGCGATCGCCTCGGGGCCGAGGTCGGCCTCGTCGGGGAACACGGCGAGCTCGTCCGGCGCGAGCAGCCCGGGGTCGAGCACCTCGGCGAGCGCGCCGAGCTCGTCGGCAGGCTCGGCCGGCTCCTCGGTGCCGTCGAGGCCGGCGAGCGCCTCGGCCAACAAGGTGCGCTCCTCGAGCGCGTCGAGCTCGGCCTCGGTCGGCTGCGGCGGTTCGGTCGACGACGCACCGTTCGCGTCCACTGGCGCGCCGAAGCTCTGCTCCTCGTCGTAGCTCTCCAGGATCTTGCGCGCGTCCTCGCTGGCGACGAGGCGGTACACGCGGATCGCGTCGGTGTCGGGCACCTGCTGCACCCGGGCGACGCCGAGCTTGACCAGCTCGAGCACGGACATCAACGTGACGACCAGCATCGTGCGCAGCTCGTGCTCGCTGTGCCATGTGCGGCCGAGGAACAGGCCCTCGAAGTCGAACTCCTGGCGCTCGTCGAGCATCAGCGTCAGCTGCTGCATGCGCTGGGCGACGGTGACGAGCTCGATCGTGACGTCGTGGGTCTTGTTAATTTTGGCGCGCGTCAGGACCCGGTAGT
>JAYUXQ010001213.1:0-2749 GCA_043752905.1 Nannocystis sp.
CTCGCCCACGACCCGCGCTGGGCCGGCATCTTGCCCGTCGAGTCCGCCACCCGCCTGACCGCGAACGCCACCGCCGACGGCCGCCGCGTCGCGCATCGCCAGGTCCACACCGCCATGATGGACGCCCTCGACGAGGCATACGCCGGCTTTGTCGCCCGCCGCGACGCCCGCAACATCCTCGACCCCACGCTGCGCGCCGCCATCGAACGCCTCCTCGCCGACTTCGCCGCCTTCCAGGCCGAGCACCACCGCTGGCTCGAGCGCGACACCCTCTTCACCACCCTCGCCGAGCTGCACGGCACCGACGACTGGCGCCTGTGGCCGCCGCAGGACGCCCGCATCTACTGCCCGGCCCCCGGGGAGGCCGCCGCCGAGGACCGCCGTCGCGCGCGTCTGCTCGTCACCCACGCGCCCGCGCTCGAGCGCCACGCCTTCCAGCAATTCATCGCCCACGCCCAGCACGACGACCTGCGCGACCTCACCGCCCGCCTCGGCCTCAAGCTGTTCGGCGACCTACAAATAGGCCTCTCGGACCAGGACCGCTGGAGCTACCGCGCCCTGTTCCTGGCCGACTATCACATGGGCGCCCCGCCGAGCCGCACCAACCCCGACGGCCAGCCCTGGAACTACCCCGTCCTCGACCCCGCACAATACCACGACCCCATCGACCCCAGTATCCCCGGACCTGTCCTGGAGTTCATGTCCGCGCGGGTCGGCAAAATGCTCGGTGAGTTCGACGGTCTACGCATCGATCACCCGCACGGCCACGTGTGCCCCTGGGTCTACCGCGCGCACACCCTCGACCCCCTGCACGCCGTCCAGACCGGCGCCCGCCTGTTCGCCTCCCCCGACCTCCCCGAGCTCGCCGACCACCCCGCCCTCGCCCGCCACGCGATCGTCCGCCCCGACCAGATCGACACCACGCACCCGCGCCACGCCGACGACTGGGTCCGCTATCTCGACGACGACCAGGTCCACGCCTACAGCGCCCTGTTCGACACCATGGTCGCCGCCGCCGGGGCCCACGGCCGCGAGATCAGCGACCTGCTGTGCGAGGTGCTGAGCACCCAGCCGTACCAGCTGCGCCGCGTGCTCGAGCGCCACGGCCTCGGCCGCTTCCGCGTCACGCAAAAGGCCGACCTGCAAAACCCCGCCGACGTCTACCGCAGCGAGAACGCCGCCCCCGCCGACTGGATCATGGTCGGCAACCACGACACCGCGAGCATCTGGCAGCTTATTGAAATGTGGCGACAAACCTCGGGCCTCCAGGCCCAGGCCCGCTACCTCGCGCAACGCCTCGCCCCCGCCGGCGCCGACCGCGAAGCCTTCGCAGATTCTCTCGCGTCCGACCCGGCCCGCCTCGCCCACGCCAAGTTCGCCGACATCTTCGCCAGCCCCGCCGACAACGTCCTCGTCTTCTTCGCCGACCTCCTCGGCTACCGCGAGCCCTACAACGTCCCCGGCACCATCCACGACGACAACTGGTCCCTGCGCATCGCCCCCGATCACGCCACCGCCTACGCCGAGCACCGCAAACACCACACCGCCCTCGACCTCCCGACCGCCCTCGCCATGGCCCTCCGCCGCGCCGCCCAGCCCCCCTCCGCCGAGCTCACCGAAGTCCTCACGCAGCTCGACACCCTGAACCACGCCGCCAGCGCGCCTTGAGCTTTGCCGGCGGACGACGTAGTGTCAGCGGGGCTCGCCCATGCGCCTGGAACACGCACAGATCGAGAATTTCAAGGCCCTGCGCGAGCTGTCGTTGTCGTTTGTCGCTGCGAGCGGGGACCCCCGCGCGCTCACTCTCCTGCTCGGCGACAACGGCTCCGGCAAGACCACCGCCCTGCAGGCGATCGCGCTCACTCTGTCGCTCGCGACTCGGCGGCTCGATGAGCCCGCGGACCTCGACTGGCAAGGCTTCCTCGCCGAGCGCGTCGGCTCGCTCGGCCCGAGCCGCGTCGAGCTGACCGTGCTCTTCGACGACGACGAGCTGACCACCACGCAGGCCCTCTTCGGCGCCTGGATCGCCCAGCAGCCCCCCGAGATCCGCCATCACTTCGCAACACCCGGCGACGCGAAGCGCGTGAACCTGGTCTACGAAAACGGCACGTTGCGCTCCCCACAAGGTGCCGGCGCCATCAGCCAGTTCCTCGGAAGATACTTCATCCGCGGCCTCCTCAAAACCCAGGGCGCCGCCCGCAGCAGCTTCGCCAGCGTCGGGGACGTATTTTGGTTCGACCAGAACCGCAACCTCGCGACTCTCGGCACCGAGGGTGAGACTGGCATCAATCGCCTGCGAAATCACCTCGTCCGCTGGTACGCCTATCACACCTCCGAGCGCGTCAGCCCGGCGACAGACTACCTACAAAAGCTGGAGAACATGTTCGCCCGGTTCTTCCCCGGCGCTCGCTTCGTCGGCACCGAACCACGGCGCGGCGTATTCTCGCTCGGTGACTTCGACTCGTACTTCCTCATCCAGCGCGGCGACCACGTATACGACATCGCCGAGATGTCCTCCGGCGAGCAGGCGATCTTCCCGATGCTCTACGAGTTCGCGCGCCTCGACATCGCCCGCTCCGTCGTCTTGATCGACGAGCTCGAGCTCCATCTACACCCCCCCTTACAACAGATGCTGCTCTCTGCCCTGCGCACGATCGGCCCGGACTGCCAGTTCATCGTCACGACCCATTCCCCGTACCTCGAGGAAGCCACCCCCGACGAGTTCGAGATCCGCCTCCCCGGAGGTCGG
>JAYUXQ010001214.1:0-2748 GCA_043752905.1 Nannocystis sp.
CGCGGGTGCGAGTGGCCGATGTTGACGCTCATCAGCTGGCTGTTGAAGTCGAGGTAGCGCTTGCCGTCCGGCGTATACAAATACACGCCCTCGGCGCGCTCGATGGCCAGCGGGTTGACCGCGCTGCCCTTCGACCACGACCACATCGTATACTGCTTGCAATCTTCGACGATCTGCTTCGTGCTCATCCTGGTGTTGTCGTTCATGACGGCTCCTTCACGACATCCAGGTCGCGTCCTTACTGAGAGACCAGCGGCTGGTCAGCTTGCGCGGGCGGGTCCAGAAGCGAAAGCCGTCATAGCCGGTGAGGTCGCCCTGGCCGAACAGGCTGTCGTTCCAGCCGCCGAAGCCGAAGGGCTCGCGCGGGACCGGGACGCCGACGTTGATGCCGCACATGCCGGCCTCGAAGCGCTCGATGCAGTGGCGGGCGACCGCGCCGGAGCTGGTGAAGATCGAGGCGGCATTGCCGTAGCTGCTGGCGTTCTCGATCGCTATCGCCTCGTCGACGGTGCGCGCGCGGACGATGGAGAGCACCGGCCCGAAGATCTCCTCGCAGCCGGCGGGCATGTCGGGGCGGACGTGGTCGAGGATCGTCGGGCCGACCCAGTGGCCGCCGTCGGGGCCCTTCGCGCCGCGACCATCGACGAGCACCTTGGCGCCCATCTGCTCGGCCTGGTCGATGTAACGATGGATGCGCTCGACCGCCGCCGCGTGGATGACCGGACCCATGTCCTCGCCGAGGCGGATCTTGCGGGTGATGTCGGCGATCGCAGCGATGATGGGGTCGATGTCGCCGACGGCGATCATCAGCGAGGCGGCCATGCAGCGCTGGCCGGCGCAGCCGTAGGCGGAGGCGACGACGGTGCTGGCGGTCAGCTCCGGGTCGGCGTCGGGCACGACCAGCAGGTGGTTCTTGGCGCCGCCGAGGCACAGCATGCGCTTGCCGAGCGCGGCGCCGCGGGCATAGAGGAGGCGGGCGACCCTGGTCGAGCCGACAAAGCCCATCGCCTTGACATCGGGGTGGTCGACGAGGCCCTCCACGGCCGGCTGCGCGCCGTTGACGGTGTTGAACACGCCGTCGGGGAGGCCGGCCTCCTGCAATAGACTCGCGAGCTTCATCGCGCCGTAGGGCACGACCTCGGAGGGCTTTAGCACGAAGGTGTTCCCGGCGGCGAGCGCCTGCGGGAGCATCCACAGCGGGACCATGACGGGGAAGTTGAAGGGCACGACGCCAGCGACCACGCCGAGCGGCTCGTGTGTGATGCTGCAATTGATGCCGCGACTGACGTCGAGCTGCTCGCCCTGGGCCATGTTCTCGAGGCTGAGGCCGAACTCGAGGCACTCGATGCCCTTTAGCACGTCGCCCCTGGCCTCGGCGTGGACCTTGCCGTTCTCGTGCGAGACCAGCCAGGACAGCTCCTCGATGTCGCGTTCCATCAGCGCCTTGAGGCGAAACAGGACCTGGACGCGCTCCTTGAGCGGGGTGTCGCGCCAGCCCGGAAACGCGGCCTTCGCCGCGGCGACGGCGCGGGCGACATCGGCCGGGCCCGACAGCGCGACGTGTCCGAGGACCTGCCCGTGGCGGGGGTTATGGACGGGCAGGGTCTCACCGGAGGCGGCGGGGGTCCACTGACCAGCGATCCAGTTGTGGCAGGGAGCGTAGGGCGCAAAGGCGTAGCTGCGCGCGGAGAACGTTGGAGCGGGCGAGGGCATGGCGGCCACCCGGTTTTATCGCGCAACGCCCCGAGTTACCAGACCCGGCCGGGGCCCGGCGCCGACCCCATGCAGGCATCGCCGGCCGGCCGCCGTCCTGACGGCTCGCTTACATCGACGTACCGTCGCGACGCGCAGCGATGGTAGGCATGGCAGGGCTCGGCGCCGCGTCGCGGGTGTTTTGCTGCCCTGGGAGGTCTGGCCGAAACCGACCGCGGTCCCATGGTGAGCGGCGCGACATGCGTGCCGCGCAGCTTGTTCCAGCGGGGATGCCTCTGCGGGGCTGTCATGGCGGATGTCCATTGTTTCACCCGCGTTCGTTGCCATGCGGGACCCGGGTGCTACTTCAGCGGAGCCCGCGACCGGGACACTGTCTGGCCATTGTAGAGGATACGCATGAATACCCCGAAAGCCCCTTTTACTCCCGACGACGAGCGACGCAGCGCCGTGAAGATCTACGATCGTCCGGGGGCCATGGGGCTCGCGGCCCGACCGCTCTCATTGATCGTGCTGGCGCTCATCAGCCTCGCGATCGCGTCATTCGTCTACTACAAGTACTACATCGTATGACTACCCCCGCGATCCTCCTGGTGACCGATCGCGACGGCGTCCGCGGCTTTATCGACGCCGGCACCGCCGCCTGGACCCCCGATGGCCCTGATACGCTGATTCAGCTCAATGACGGCGGCAGCGTGCGCGTACCGACCCGTCTGCTGACAAAGCTCGACGACGTCAATTACCTCCTGTCGTGTAGCATCACTGATCTGCTGGCACCCGCGAGCGCGGCCACGGGCGCAGGGACCAGCGACGACGTGACGATCGGCGAGGTGACGATCGGCGAGGTGACCATCAGCGACGTGGTGGCGACCGTGCCGGTGGTCCAGGAGACCCTCGAGGTCCGCACGGAGGTCGAGGAGACCGGCACCTTGCGTGTGAACAAACAGGTGCACATCCGCACCGAGCACGTCGAGGTGCCCCTGAGCCGCGGGTACATCGAGGTCACGCGGGTCCCCATCAATCGCGTGGTCGAGGGGC
>JAYUXQ010001215.1:0-2746 GCA_043752905.1 Nannocystis sp.
GCTGGTCCGCGGCGTCGCCGAGGGTCGCGGCCTCGAGGTCGCCGGTGTCGCTTCTCTGATCGACCGCGGGCCGTTCCTCGGCCCGGAGGCCTTACAAGAGCGGCTCGTCGACCGCCTCGGCTACCGCGACGAACTGATGGCGCACGTGCGCGAGCAGGCCGGTGAGGGTGCCGAGCTGCTGTTCCACGACAAATACCTCGCGCGCGCCGGCAAGCCGCATACCCGCGGCAAGCGGATCGCCGTCGTCTACGGCGTCGGTCCGGTGATGCGCGGCGGCAACAGCTTCGACCCGCTGTTCGGCGGCGGCTCGACCATGGGCTCGAAGACCGTCGCGGGCGCGTTACGAGAGGCGATCGACGACGAGGAAGTCAGGGCGATCATCTTCCGCGTCGACTCCCCCGGCGGATCCTACGTCGCCTCGGACACGATCTGGCGCGAGACGGTGCGCGCCAAGCAGCTGGGCAAGCCCGTGATCGTCAGCATGAGCAACGTCGCCGGCTCGGGCGGCTACTTCGTCGCCATGCACGCGACCAAGATCGTCGCCCACCCGGCGACCATCACGGGTTCGATCGGCGTGCTCGGCGGCAAGATCCTGACGCGCAAGCTGTTCGAGCGGCTCGGCGTCACCTACGGCACGATCAAGACCGCCGCCAACGCCGACATGTTCAGCGAGCTCGACGACTACTCCGCGCACGGCTGGCAGCGCTTTCAGGCCTGGCTCGACCGCGTCTACGTCGACTTCACGAACAAGGTCGCCGAGGGTCGCGGGCTCCCGATCGCCAGGGTCCAGGAGATCGCCAAGGGTCGCATCTGGTCCGGCGAGGATGCATTGAAGATCGGCCTCGTCGACGAGCTCGGCGGCTGGAGCGTCGCCACGCGGCTCGCCCGCGAGGCCGCAGGGATCGGCGCCGACGAGGACATCGAGCTGCGCACTTACCCGAAGGACAAATCCCTGTTCGAGCAGGTCCTCGGCGGCGGTCGCGACAACAGCGACGCGCCGATCTCGATCCACGCGCAGGTCGAGCTGATGGAGCAGCTGCGCCCCTTCGCCGCCGAGCTGCGGGCCCTGGGCCTCGGGCCCGGAAACACCGGCGTGCTCGGCATGCCGGCCCTCGAAGTCGAGCCGTGAGCGTGTCGATGTTCGTCCACCGCGAGGGCCCCGCGGGTGCATCCACGACCGTGCTGCTGCTCCACGCGGGCGCCAGCTCCGGCGCGCAGTGGACCGGCTATGCGCGCACCCTCGGCCCGGACGTCCGCACCCTCGCGCCCGACCTGCACGGCCACGGCGGCACCCCGCTGCCCGCCGACATCACCGCCGAGAACGCGATCGACCGCATGGTCGACGACATCCTCGACCTCGTACCCGGCGATGACTGCTTCCACCTCGTCGGCCACTCGTTCGGCGGCCTGCTGGCCCTCGCCCTCGCGTTGCGGGTCCCCTCACGGATCGGCAGCCTCACCGTCGTCGAGCCGGCCTGCTTCGACGCCCTGCGCGTCGCGGGCCCGCAGGCGCTGTACGACCTGAGCTGCGACGAGGTCGAGCAGTTGACCGCGCTCGTCGAGCGCGGCGAGCACGAGCAGGCGATGCAGTGGGTTGTGGCCCGCTGGGGCATGGGCCGCTGGGAGCTGTTCACGCCGCAGCAACGCGCCGCCTTCGTCGCCCTCGTTCCGGCGCTGCTCGGGATCGACCTCGCCGCCGCGCTGCGCTGGCGCTTCGATCCCGGGGTGCTCGTCCGCCTCGCCGGCGTACCCACACTCCTGGTCCACGGCGAGCACAGCCCCGCCGTCGCCCTGCACATCAGCGAGGCGCTACGCGCCGCCATCCCGGGGTCACAGCGCATCTGCATCGAGGGCGCAGGCCACATGCTGCCGCTCACGCACCGGGCCTCGCTGCGCAAGCTGCTCCAGCGGCGGCTCGACCCGGACGCATAGATCGAGCACCACGTCTCAGCGGGCCGCGAAGCGACGGATCTCGTCGCGGAACCAGGTGTCGGCCTCCTCGGTGAACCTGAAGTTTTCACGGATGTGCGCCATCGTGTCCTTCTCGACGTCGGTGTAGCGGCCGCCATCGGTGACCGCGGCGATCAAGCGATGGGCGTCCGCGAGGGAGATCCGGCCGTCACCCTGACCGGACGTCGTCGCCTCCGCGATCTCGAGCATTTGCTTGTCGTACTTCTTGCCGTCGATGACCTTGTAGTAGCTCTCGGACATTTGTTGCCTCCGCGCGCAAGTGTACATCCGTACAGCGCGATCGTGAACCGTCAAATTCGTCCGATGATCGATGATCGATGATCGATGACCGACACATCCGTGCATCGGCAAGCGGCCCCTTCCTTGATACGATGCCCCCCGCTGTCCGCGGGACTTCAGCGCGACTTCCGAACCCGGCTTTTGCAGCTGTCCTAGCTCGTCGCGCCCATCTTCCCCGGGCAGCACCTTTTTATAGAGCCGAGACCCGCCGCGTGTCTGCCAGTGACCCCCACCGGAGCGCCGCCGCTCGCGTCGCCCACGAAGATCTCGTGGTCTTCCTCAACGCCTGCTTCGCGTGCACCGGCCAGCGCGAGTTCTACAGCGACGGCCACGAGCAGACCGTCTCGATCGCCTTCCTGCACGACTACATCCGCGGCAACTACCGCCGCCTCTACGCCCGGTCGCTCGCCGCCGGCGTCAACCACTTCAATCAAGGTCGCATCTTGCTCGAGCTGCTGAGCCACCGCGTCCGGCTCGCGTGAAAAGCGGGGCCGCC
>JAYUXQ010001216.1:0-6807 GCA_043752905.1 Nannocystis sp.
GTCCGCAGGACCGCGTGGCGTACGGAGCGACGGCATCAGGCCCTCACGCTGCATGTCGAGCGCCCGCCGCCCGACCCCGAGGAGACCGTCGCGCAGCGCCAGACCGCCGTGAGCTTCGCGCGCGCGGTCGACGGCCTGCCCGGCAAGCTGCGCGAGGTCTACCTGCTCGCGGTGCAGGACGGCCTGACGGCCCAGCAGATAGCCCTCGCGCTCGGCGTGTCGGCCAACACCGTCTCGTCGCGGATCCGCCTGTCGCGGGCCCGCCTCGCCGCCGAGCTTCGTCTCGGGCCGCCGGGCGCCGGAGAGCCGTCCGCCGAGGCCCGGCAGCGGGTCTGGGCCGTGCTCATCCCGCTGGTCTCGCAGTTGCCGACGGCGCCGGGTCCGGGGCGCCTCGCGCCGCTGCTCGCGCTCGCCGTCAGCGTCGTGCTCGCCGTGTCGATCGGCGTCGCACGCGGGGGCTCGTCGCACGACGAGGCGACGCCACCGACAGTCACATCGGCGCCGCGGGCTGCCGTGCCGGCTCCGAGCGCCGCCCCCGAGCGCCCGACCCTGCTCCCCGCGAAGGTCGCGCCACGCCCGCGCGACATCGGCGACCCGCTCGCACGCGAGGCCAGGATCCTCGCGACGGCCCAGCGTCGCCTGCGTGACGGGGACCCGGACGCCGCACTCGTGCAGCTTCGGATCCACGCGACGCGCTTCGCCGCCGGTGCCCTCGCGGAGGAGCGCGACGCCCTGATCGCCGCGGCCCTGTGTCAGCGCGGCGAGGTCGTCGCGGGTCGCGACGCGGCGACGCAGCTCGCGGCGCGTGCCCCGACCTCCGCGGCCCTCGCCACTGCGTGGGTCGCCTGCGAGTCCGCCGAAAAAGATCGATCGCAGTGACGAGGGTGTCCTGACCTGGACACTCATTTCCACAGAGCGAGAAAAACATGCACGACAAATACCGTTACTTCACCCTTTCTCTCTGTATCGCCATGCCTGCCGCCGCGTGCGACCTCCCCGAGAAGGTCGTCGGCGAGACCGCCGATCCCATGGCCGACGAGCCGCAAGACGAGGAGCCCCCGCAGGACGTGCCCCCGCAAGACGAGGAGCCCCCGCAGGACGTGCCCCCGCAGGACGAGGAGCCCCCGCAGGACGTGCCCCCGCAGGTCGACCCTCCCTCCGAGGACCCGACCATCGTCGCGCAGATCGCCGGCACCCTCGCGGTCGACGACACCTGGCTGTTCATCGGCAACGGCAAAATCCCGTACCGCGTCGCCAAGTCGGGCGGTGCGGCCGAGCCCGTGGTCTCCGCGGAGTCGGTCGCGGACACCGGCACGGTCGAGTTGATCGCCCTCGACGACACCCACGTGTACTGGAACGCCTCGGGCGGCCCGAGCTTCGGGTACCAGTTGTTGCGCGCGCCCAAGACCGGCGGTGAGCCCACGCTGGTGACCAGCAAACTCGGCCCGAACCACGCCGTGCCGACCGGCATCGCGGTCGACGCGGACTACGTCTACCTGACCCAGCCCGACATCTATAATGACCTGCCCAACGGCGTCGTGCGTCGCGTGCCCAAGGCCGGCGGCGAGGCCCTCGACCTCGCCCAGGCGTTCACGCTCTCCGTCGCGGTCAGCGACTCGTATGTCTACTACGCGCGTCTCGCGGACAACAAGAGCGACGAGCTGGTCCGCGCCGACAAGGACGGCGGCAACCCCGAGGTGATCGCCAGCGAGCTCGGGCAGATCCTCGACGTGCAGGTCGCGGGCGACCGCGTGTTCTGGAACAGCTCGGACGCCGGCGCGTTCATCGTCCGCACCGCGCTCGAGGGCGGTGCGACCACCACCCTGTACTCCGAGACCGGCGCCGAGTACTTCGCCGGGGCCCCGGCGGTCACCGCGGGCGCGCTGTACTGGCTGCGGGGCGGTGGCGCGAACGTGGGCGGCGTGCTCAGCGTCGACATCGCCGGTGAGCTCAGCGAGCTGGTGACGGCCCCGGCGTCGTCGTCCTACTCGGGCTTTAGCGGCGCCTACGGCACCCGCATCGCCGCGGACGACACGGCCGTGTACTGGGCCTACGAGGGCCTGCAAGGCGGCGCGCCGCGCATCTATCGCGCCGCACGCTGAGGCTGCTCGTCGGTCGTGGGGGCCCGGGGCTCACGCCCTGGCTGCGGTCCTGTGCTCGCCCTGCTGCTCGCGCAGGGTGGCGAGCAGGCGGTCGCCGCGGGTCGTGATCTCGTCGTGAAGGAAGGTGCAACGCGGCTCGGCCCGGTCGAGGTAACGCTCGAGCGGGTCGCGGCGCTCCGGGTGCTCGCGGGACTGTGCGAGCAGGATCTCGCTGATGGCGACGTCGGCCATGAGTTTGGTGAGGCGCTCGGCGTGGAGCATCGCGTAGGCGAAGTCTTTCTTGGGCTCCCAGTTCTGGAAGAACTCCTTCGACCACTCGCGGAACTTGTGCTTGCCGAGGCTGCGCAGCTTGTCGGTGGCGGTGCGCTGGATGAGATGCTGCTGGGCCGAGAGCGAGACGGCGGTCAGGCGGGCGACGCGACGCTCGAGCGGATCGAGGGCGGACAGCGAGCGCCAGCGCGACTGGGCGATGCGCGTCAGGAACTTCTGCGGGTTGCGCATGATGTTGGCCATCGCATCCTTCATCGCCATCAACGACTGGATCTGGCTGGTACCCTCGTAGATCGGCATGACCATGGCGTCGCGCAGGAGCTTCTCGGCGCCGTACTCCTTGCTGTAGCCGGAGCCGCCGTGGATCTGCACGCAGCGGCGCGCCATCTCGACGGCCTTCTCGGCGGCGAGGTACTTGAGCAGCGGAGTGACCTTGCGGGCCTTGTGGGCGTGGCGGCGGGACTGCTTGAGCAGGCGGGCGCGCTCGATGCTGTCGGGCTCGCTGTCGAGCTGGGCCTGCATCTTCAGGCGCTGGCTGAGTTCCTCCTGGACGGCGCCGTGCATGGCGAGGGCGCGCAGGCCCTGGATGTCGGTGCGCATCTCGTCGAGGTAGTCGGCGATCATCTCGTGCCTGTCGATGGTCTTGCCCATGCTGCGGCGCTCGGCGGCGTAGGCCCTGGCGAGCCGATATGCCGCCTCGCACAGACCAATGGACTCGAAGCCGACGCCGAGGCGGGCGTTGTTCATCAACATGAGCATCTGCGCGAAGCCCTGGCCACGCGCGCCGATCAGCCGGGCGGGCGAGCGCTCGAAGGTGATCGCGGCGGTGGCGGAGCCCTCGTGGCCGAGCTTCTCCTCGAGGCGGTCGAGGGTGGCGAAGCGCTTGCGGCCGCCGTCCGGGAGGTCCTCGTAGGCGGGGACGAGGAACAGCGAGAGGCCGTCGAGGCCGAGGGCGCCGGGCTTGTTGGCGGGCTCGGTGCGGGCGATGACGATGTGATACTTGCCGTGGCCCGAGGTGATGAAGATCTTCTGGCCGGAGACGAACCAGTCGCCGTGCTCGTCCTGCTCACCCCTGGACTTGAGGGCGCCCATGTCGCTGCCGGCGTCGGGCTCGGTGATGTCCATGCTGCCAAAGGCGTCGCCGCGCAGGATCTCCGCGATCTCGGCGGCGAAGCGGGTCCGAACGATCGCGTGGGTGGCACGGTCGAAGGTGGTGGTGCCCTCGTGGACCGAGTACATCAGCAGGCTGAGGGCGATGCCGCTGTGGAAGTTATAGTGGGCCATCACCGAGACGTCGCCGCGGGCGAGCAGCTCGGTGACGACGAAGTGGATCAGCATCGGGCAATTGACGCCGCCGAGCTCGCGGGGGATCGAGAGCGAGTGCAGGTCGAGGCCCTTCATCTTGTCGAAGATGAGGTCGAGCTCGGGCGGCAACACGGCCTCGCCATCCCTGAGCTTGACGCCCTTGCGATCGATCTCCGCGGCGTGCGGGGCGACCTCGTCGGCGGCGAAGTTGCCGACCATCTCGAGCATGTCGCGGTACGCGGCGACGGCCTCCTCGGTGCTGGCGTAGCCCTGCGGAGCCTGGAAGTTCTGCTCGACCAGCGCCACGATCGGCGCCCAGTCGATGCCCCGCTCGAGGTAGAAGAGAAGGTCGTCGTTGTCTGCGAGATAGTTGGCCACGGATGCACCTGCGGGCGGATGAACGCTGTTCAACGCGGACCCGTGGCCCGCGCAGTTTCGCCAGATTAGCGATCGTCCGCGCGTGGCGCAAGCGCAGCGTTCGCGGGTCCCCGTGAAGCGACGCGAACGCGCTGTCCCGGCGGGCGTGTCCGCTCTCCTA
Source organism: Nannocystis sp. (assembly GCA_043752905.1). Lineage (GTDB taxonomy): Bacteria > Myxococcota_A > Polyangia > Nannocystales > Nannocystaceae > Nannocystis. The sequence continues at coordinate 4,216 of JAYUXQ010001216.1, forward strand.
GAGCCCGGAGTGGATGACGCCGAGGTCGTGGAGGAAGCGGGCGAGCTCGCGGATGTAGGCGCGGCGGCCGTATTGCAGGATGTGGCCGCCGGCGAAGGTGAAGCGGCGCGGGCGCTGCCAGTGCTCCCAGAGGATGTCGACGTCGGCGGGGCGCACGAGCACGTCGTCGGCGGCGCCGACGATCAGCCTCCGCTCCCATGGGACGCGGGGCTGGTGGGTCAGCGGCGAGTGCAGGGCCCAGGCATGATGGAAGCGGTCGCGGGTCATGCCGGCCTGCTCGGCGCGGGTGCGAAACGGGTCGCCTGCGCCGTGGTCCCAGATCAGGTGGGCCATCGAGGCGGGCGCCATGATCGGGACGACGAAGTCGAGGCGCGGGTCGATCGAGGCGATCAACGCCGAGGTGTAACCGCCGAGGCTCGAGCCCATCATGCCCACGCGGCCGCCGCGACGCTCGAGCACGGCGCCGAGCAGCGCGCGCAGGTCGATGCAGGTCTGGATGAAGGCCTCGTTGGTGCGCACGAGGTCGGTCGAGGGGAACAGCTGGCCGTTGTAGCGCGCCTGCGAGGGCCGGCGCTCGCCGTGGAAGGGCTGCACAAAGAAGTAGACGTCGAGGCCGAGGTCGCGAAAAAGCGACGCGACACTGAACTCGAGCTCGTGCAGGCGGCGGGCGCCGACGGCCCAACCGTGGACGAGGATGATCGAGGCGGGCGCGGGCCGGGTGTGCTCCCAGGCGTGCACGTGCACGGTGTCGAGGCGATCGTAGCCGGCGTATTCGCGGGCGTAGGTCGGGTGCAGCGGGCGATAGGGCGAAGCAAAGCTGTAGTGGGTGGCGCGGCCGTCGGCGATCGGCCGGCGCTCGAGCACGGTGAGTCGCGGCGACGCGGTCGGCGGCGCGAGCAGGCGATCGGGGTCCGCGAGGATCGCGGGGTCGTTGTAGCGGGCGAGGTCGAGGAACAGGGCCTCCAGCTCGTGGGCGGTGACGGGGCCGAGCGGCTGGCCCATCATCATGCGGCGCAGGCCGGCGCGCATGAGCTGGTCGGCGCCGGCGGCCACCCGCGCGGCGAGGCGGCGGTGCAGCGGCGCGGCGGGCGAGATGGGGACCGACAGGGGCAGCACGGCGGACCCTCCCGCTATACCGCCCCCCGGGCGCGTCGCCAAGTCTTGGCAGCGCCGGACGGGGGTGGGAAGCTCGGCGAGACATGCTGGTAGCGATCGCAGGGGGCAGCGGGTTCGTCGGGAGGCACCTGGTCCGGGTCCTTGTGGCCCAGGGGCACGCGCTGCGGCTGCTGGTCCGCGGCGGCGCCGGGGCCGAGACCTGGTCGCAGGGACAGGCGGTGGTGGCGGTCGACCTCGGCGGAGATCCAGCCGCGATCGCGGAGGCTGTGCGCGGCTGTGATGCGCTGGTCAACCTCGTCGGGGTCAAGACGGCCCGCACGCAGAGCTTTGCGAGGGCGCACGTGGAGGTGGTGCAGCGGCTGGTCGCCGGCTGCGAGGCGGCGGGGGTCGGGCGCATGATCCACGTCAGTGTCGCCGGGGTGAGCGCCGGGGTGAGCGCCGGGGTGCGTGGTCCGTACCTCGCGAGCAAGTGGGCGGGCGAGGAGGTCGTGGCGGCGTCGCGGCTGGCATGGACGATCGTGCGGCCCGGCGTGATCTACGGAGAGGGCGACGACTTCGTCGGCAACCTCGCGGCGATGCTTCGGCATGCCGCGGTGTTCCCGGCGCCAGGAGGGGGCCGTGCGCTGTTGCAGCCGGTCGCGGTGGAGGACGTCGCGGGGGCGATCGCGGGGGCGTTGATGCAGCCCGGGACTGCCGGGCTGCGCCTCGATGTCGTCGGGCCGGAGCGGTTGCCCGTGCGCGACTGGGTGGCGCGCGTGGCCGCGGCGCTGGGGGTTCGTGTGTGGCAGGCGCCCGCCCCTGCCCGGTTGCTCGCGCCGGCAGTGATGTTGATGGAGCGCGTGCTGGCGACGCCGCCACTGACGCGGGCCCAGCTCGGGCTGCTGGCGAACGGGGTGGTCGGGGATGTCGCGCACACGCGGGCGCTGCTCGGGCATGAACCGGCGGCGTTGACGACGGAGCGGATCCTCGCGCTCGCTCGAGATGTACCGCCGTGGCTCGGGGTGTCGCTGAGGTTGCCGGGGTACGTGGGCAGTCCGGCGAGCGTGCGTCCGCTGTGGGTGCTGGTGCCGGCCGCGGCGGTCCTGATCGCGGCGCTGCGGACGACGACGCCGGACATCTGGCGGTGCATGGCGCTGGCCAACCTGGTGTTGATCCCGGCGGCTTTGCTGGGGGTCGGGTTGCCGTGGCGGGCGCTGTGGCGACCGCGGGTCTGGCACCTGGTCTTCGGGACAGGCGCGGCGGTCGCGTTGTACGGACTCGGCTGGCTCGGCGCGCGGGCGCTCGGGGCCGTGGCGCCGGCGTGGATGGCCCAGGTGAGCGAGCTGTACGCGTGGGGTGAGCTGCTGCCGGCCTGGGTCGCGTTGCCGCTGTTATTGATGATTGTGTGCGGTGAGGAGATCTTCTGGCGCGCGGGGGTGGCGTTGCCGGTGGCGGCGCGGCTGGGCCCGTGGTGGGGGTGCCTCGCGTCGGCGACGG
>JAYUXQ010001217.1:0-6806 GCA_043752905.1 Nannocystis sp.
GACGATCGCCCGCGAGACCCCGAGCCAGGGCGCGCAGCTGCGGCTCGCGCGGGCGGCTGGACGCGCGGGAGACCGGGCGATCGCCGCGACCGCATATACAAAGGCGATCGCCGACGCCCGCGAGGCCGAGCGCGCCGGGCTGCGCGCCGAGTGGGCCCGCGCCCGTCTGCAGGCCAACGACCCCGCCGGCGCCGCCGAGCTCGCCTGGGCCCAGCTCGAGAACGGCGGCGATCCTGCGCTGCGGCAGTCGATGTGGCACCTCGTCCACGAGGCCGCGCAGCGCCAGGGCGACGCCGAGGCGTTGGTGGCGAAGCTCGAGCGCTTCCTCGCCGAGCCCAGACACGCTGGCGACGCCGAGGGCTGGCGGACGCTCGCGCGGGCCCTGACCGCGACCGGTGGCGACCCGGTGCCGGCGTGGCGCAAGGCCCTGGCGGCCGACCCCGGCGACCCCGATGCCCGCGCCGCGCTGGTCGGCGCGCTCGAGTCGGCCGGCGACGCCGAGGCTGCGCTCGCCGAGTTTCGCCGCGCCAGCGCCCGCGGGGTCGAGCGCGTGCAGCTCGGCCTCGATCTCGCCGGTCGCATGATCGCCTCGGGCAAGCGCGCGCAGGGCCTCGAGGTCGCGGCCGAGGTCGAGGCCGCGGCCGGGACCGCCGGCAACCCGCTGCTGCGCCTGCTCGACTTCTACAACCTCAACGACGAGCCGGCCCGCGCCCTGGCGATCGCGCAGCGCCTCGTGAAGGCCCACCCACGCGACCCCGACGCCCGCATCGCGCTCGGCGAGCAGCTGTTTCAGATCGGCCGCGAGGCCGACGCGCTCAAGGAGTGGTCGGTGTTGCCGGGCCTGATCCGACCGGCGCACGCCGGCTGGGCGCGGCACGCCGAGATCCTCAGCGAGCACCGCCGGCCCGAGGCTGCGATCTCGCTCGAGAAGGCCCTGGCCGCGGCCCCGAAAGATCCGAAGTACCTGCGCCTGCGCGCCTTGCTCGAGCAGGACGACCGCGTCCCGCAGCGGGCGCTTGCGACCTGGCAGCAGGTGTTCGAGATGACCCGCGCCGCGGACCAGCGCCTGCTGCACGACGAGGCCCGCACGCGCATGGTCGACCTGCTGGTCGGCGGCACCAGCTTCTCGCAGTTCTCGAGCCGGCGCGTCGCGGTCGAGAAGCAGGCGATCGCCGAACTCGACGGTAAAGATCCCGACCTGGCCCTCGAGGCAGGTCTGTTGCTCGTCGAGCTCTACACCCGCGAGGAGAAGTTCGGGCGCGCCGTCGGGGTCCACGAGAAGCTCGTCAAGCTGCGCCCGCAGGACGGCGAGCGGCTCGCCGAGCTCGCCCTCGCGCTACGCCGCGCCGGTCGTGGCGACGCCGCGATGGCGACCCTCGAGCAGCTGATGAACCTCGATCCCAAGCGCAGCGCCGACGTGCTCGCCGAGCTCGCCGAGCTCGCGTTCGACACCGGCGACATCGACCGCGTGCTCGCGGCCGCGGCCCGCAGCGAGGGCGACGGGCCCGAGCACGCGCGGGTGCTCGTGCGCCTGGGCGAGCTGTACGAGCGCCGCGGCGACCTCGACGAGGCCGCGAAGACCTACGCCGGAATCCTCCACAGCGACCCCAGGCACGCGCTCGCGCGCCTGAAGATGGCCGAGCTGACGCTGAGCCGCGGCGATGTGCGTGACGCCGAGGCCCAGCTGCGCGGGATCCTCGGCGACGGCGGGACCCCGGAGGTGCTCGAGGAGGCGGGCCGACGCGCGCTCGACCTCGCCGAGGCCAGCGGCACCACGCTCGCGCTGCTCGACCTCTCACTGCTGCGGATCCGTCGCGAGCCGACCGACGAGGCCCCGCGCGAGCTGATGCTCGACTGCCTCGATCGCAGTGATCCCCGCGAGCTGCACGGGTGGGTGCGCGACGAGTCGGCGCCGGCGCGCAAGCAGAACCTGCGGCGCGCGCTCGTCGAGGCGCTCGGGCGCGGCCCGGTCGGCGCGCGCCTCAGGGCCGCCGAGCACCTCGGTCGCCTCGAGCTCCCGCAGACCGCCGTGCCGCTGGCCCGCATGGGCGCGCAGCTGACCGCGCCGCGCGACGCGACCCGCACCGTGCGCGAGGCGTTCGAGCAAGCGCGGGCCGCCGCGATCCGGGCCGCCGGCGAGCTCGACGACCCCGAGGCCGTCGCGGTGTTCGGCGACCTGCTGGCGAGCAGCGATTCCAGCCGCGAATCCTGGTACGCCGCCGCGTGGTCGCTGGCCCGCAGCAGCGCGCCCGCGGCCGCCGAGCACATGCGTCGCTTCGCGGTGCCGGAGCAGGAGGGCCTGATCGCCACGCTCGCCTGCGCCGCGCTCGCGCGCACCGGCACGCCAGGCAGCGCCGGCGACCTGCCGCGAGTGTCTCGCATGGCGGCGCAGACCAGCCACGCGCTGCAGCGGCGTGTGTGCAGCTTCGCCGAGGCCGCGCTGACGCCCGACGATCAACTCGATCGCATGTACGATCGCCTGCAAGCCGCCGACCCGACGCTCGCGGCGATCGCCGCCTGGCGGATCGGACAGGTCGATCGCGAGCGACGCCCGCGGGCCGCCGTGGCCGCGCTGCTGCGGCGATACGTCGGCGTGCCGGGGCTGGCCCGCGACGCCTCGGCGGCCGCGCTCGCGCGCCAGCTCGGCCCGGGTGGCCCGGGTGTCATGGGTGGCCCGGGTGTCATGGGTGTCATGGGTGTCATGGGTGGCCCGGGTGGCCCGGGTGGCCTGTCATCCGCTCCAATACGGGTCGCCCCGCTGCCGCCGGTGCGCAAGAGCGGCTGGGAGATCACCGTGGAACGCTGGCTCACCGGCGTGATCGCGCCGGATTACACGCCGCTGGGGGCCGATGCGCTGATGCCGTTTCGGGTCGAGCTCGGGCAGGCCCTCGCGGCCGCGCAGACCGGTCCACGGGCGGAGGCGCAGTCGGCAAAGGCGCTCCAGACGGCCGCGCAGTGCCCCCTGGGCCCCCAGGCGCCGGAGCCGGCGTGCCTCGACCTGCGCCCCCTGGTACGACCGTCCGTGCCGGCCGAGCGGGTCGGAGCCCCCGGCTCCCCGGATTCGTCCATGGCGGCGAAACCGCGGGCCACGCGTTGACAACGAGGTAGGGGCAGACGAGCATCCCCGAGTCATGGAACTTGGCCTCGCCTGTTCGGTGTGCAGCCACCTAAACCCGCTGCGCGCTGTGACTTGTGACCGCTGCAACGCCGCGCTCGTGCCGAGGCCTGTCACTCCCACAGGCTCCGCGAGCTCGGCCACCGGCGGACCGGCGTTGAGTCGCACGCCGTCGACCGTGGCCGCCGCGCAGGTCGAGGGCGCGACCTCGTCCGCCGCCAAGCTCATGGGCACGATGGCGCTGCCGACGGTCCAGCCGGCACCGAGCACGATCCCACCCGTCGGCACCACGACGGCACCGAGCCCCGCGCGATCCGTCGACGCGCCCGGAAGCAGCGCGCAACCGGCTCAGCCCGTACAGCCCGTACAGCCCGTACAGCCCGTACATGCGCAGGCCCAGCCGCGCTTCAACGCGACCACAGGTCTGCCCGAGGGCCCCGGCGGTACCAAGCCCGCCGCCAAGACCATGTTCTTCGGCGCGCTGCAGCAGCAGGCCGTGGTCCCGCGGCTCGTCGTCATCAAGGGCGAGGGCGGCGACGGCGTCACCTATCACCTCAGCGCCATGAACCACACGGTCGGGCGCAGCACCGGGGACATCCGCTTCAGCGAGGACCTGTTCCTCAACCCCGAGCACGCGCGCTTCACCGTGCAGGGCGGGCGCCTGTTCGTGAAGGACATGACCAGCGTCAACGGCGTGTTCGTGCGCATCAAGTCGCCGGTGCAGCTTGAGCACGGCGACTTCTTTCTCGTCGGCGAGCAGCTCCTGCGCCTCGACAGCGAGCCCTATGGCGACGGCGGCCCCGACACGCACGGCACCTACAGCTACAGCAGCCCGCGCCCCGAGGGCCGCTTTCGCGTGTCGCAGCAGCTCGCTGGCGGCGGCGAGGGTCGCATCGTCTCGGCGCAGGGCGCCGCGCTGACGATGGGCCGCGAGGGCAACACGCTCAATTTTCTGCAGGACCGGTTCATCTCGGGACGTCACGCCCGGCTCGACGCCGCGTCGGACTCTCACCACGTCATCCTCACCGACACCGGCTCGCGCAACGGCACCTTCGTGCGCACGAAGGGCGCTCTCGAGCTGTTCCACGGCGACTATTTGTTCGTCGGGCAGCAGCTGCTCCGCGTCGAGATCTCGTGAGCCCAGGGGGGCCCTTTTTGTGATCAACTGTTCGAACTGCGGCAAGGAAAACCAGGACCACTACAAGTTCTGTCTCGGCTGCGGCGCCCGCCTGGCCGGCGCGCCGGTCGTCGTGCCCGGCGCTTCCGTTCCCCCACCGGTCCGCACCGGTGGCACCGTCGCGGCGAGCCAGCCGGGCAGCGGCGGCAGCAGCCCCTCGCGCCCCGGCGGCACCGTCGTCTCGACCGAGACCAACACCGGCCGCACGCCCGCGCGCCCCGAGCCGGCTGTCCCCGCGACGCCCGTCTCCGAGCCGCGCGTGGCCACCGGCCCGGTGTTCACCGACGGCGGGATCGACCCCACCCGCTCCGCCAGCGCCTCGATGAGCGCCGCGCGGCCCGAGGCCGGCTCGCCCTGTAGCGGCTGCGGCATGGTCAACCCGGCAGGCTTCTTGTTCTGCGGCCGCTGCGGCAACCGCCTCGGCGCCGCGAGCGGTCCGAGCCCCGCCGCCGAGCCGCTGGTCAGTACGATGGCCGCGCCCATCGCGTCCATCGCGTCCATCGCGTCCATCGCGTCCATCGCGTCCATCGCGTCCATCGCGTCCACCGGCGGGCCCCCGGTCGCCGGGGGGCCCCCCGCGCCGGTCTCGACGCCCGCGGGCACCGTCATCAGCGCCGTCACGGCGCGCAAGCCCGGCCTGCGCGCCAGCATGCACCTGCTACGCGAGGACGGCAGCGAGGGCGGCACCCTGCACCTCGAGGACGGCCCCGTGCCATTTGGCCGCGACTACGGCCCGCCCTTCGACACCGACTTCTACTTGAACCCGCGGCACTGCGCGTTCACGGTCGCGGCCGACGGCGTCCGCGTCGACGACCTGAGCCCGATCAACGGCGTCTATCGCAAGATCGAGGGCTCGATCGAGCTGCAACACGGCGACACCTTCCGCGTCGGTCAGGAGCTGCTCTACTACGAGGACCTGCCCGAGCCCGAGGTCCTGCCCGACGGCACCGAGCGGATGGGCAGCCCGAACCCCGGCTACTGGGGCCGCGTCAGCGTGCTCGTCGAGACGGGCCGCGCCTGCGAGGCGATGCCGGTCATCGGCGGCGAGTTCACGGTCGGCCGCGAGCGCGGCGACCTGACCTTCCCGACCGACGGCTACGTGTCGAGCTCGCACTGCCGGATCGTCGGCGACGACAGCGGCGTATACCTCGAGGACCGCGGCTCCTCGAACGGCACCTACCTCCGCGTCCGATCCGGCACCGTGGTCCCCTTTGGCAGCCTGGTGCTCATCGGTCAACAGCTGTTTCACGTCCGCAAGGCCTGAGGCTCACTCGGAGCTCGCTCCACCCCGTACGCGACGACAGCCGGACTAATCCACGCCCACCGCGAGCTCGAGCTCGAGGTGCAGGTCGCCCGAGGTCGGCGCCTGCTGATGGACCTCGACCGCCAGCACGTTGTCGCCCGCGACCAGCGCGTCGCCCGAGATCATCGTCTGAGCCAGCCGCTCCGCGAACCAGTTGCCGACCGCCAGCGAGGCCGGCGTGGCGCCGTCGAGCGGCCCCTCCGGTAAGTTGATGCGATAGACCTCCATGCCGTTGAGGTACACCACCGCGCCGTCGTCGAGCGCGAGGCGCAGGCGCAACCACGGGCCGAGGTCGGCGGTGCTGGCCGTGAAGCGGTGGCGAAAGTAGGTCGTCATCGGCCGCGCCTCGGACGTGCCGCCGGGCAGCAGCGTCGCCTCGCCGCCGACCCCGAAGCCCAGTGGTGCCGGCCCGGCCGCCCACTCGTCGTCGACGAAGTCGGGCTCGTCCCAGCCCTCGCCCGGCGGCGTCTCGCGCCACCGCCACGTCGCGCCGGTGGCGACCCGCGTCGACCACAGCGTCGGGGGATCCGCCGCGATCGTCAGGCGATCGACGCGGTCGCCGTCGACCGCCATGAAGTCCAGCGTCAGGCGGTGCTCGTTCGCCTCGGCGCGCAGCGCCCCGAAGCCGTTCGCGTGGCCGCGCTGCGAGCCGGGCTCCTCGGCCACGAACTTGCGCAGGGCTGCTCCGCCGGTGCCGGTCACCACATAGTCGAGCCCGTCGATCACGAGGCGCTCGTAGTCATGGTCGTGCCCCGCGAGCACCAGGTCCGCGCCCCAGGCCGCGTACGGCCAGCGCATCGCCTTGGTCCCGGCGTGGAACCCCGACGAGTACGGCGCGTGATGCATCACGACCACCTGGAAGCTCGCGGTCGACTCCGCGAGCGCCGCCGCGAGCCACTGGCCCTGCGCCTGCATCGGCGTCAGTCCATCGGGCTCGTGATAGTCGCTGTCGAGCATGAAGAACTCGACCGGCCCGCGCCGCACCGCGTAGTAGCGCTCGTTGCCCGGCAGCGTGAAGTAATCGAGGTAGGGCCCGAGCGTGCCGCTGCGCCAGTCATGGTTGCCAGGGCACGGGAAGAAGCGGTTCTCCGCCGCGCCCGCCCCGTAGGTGCCGACATACGGCGAGATGAACCCGCGATAATACTTCCCGATGTTGGCGTCGATCGTGCTCGCCAGGCCATCGAAGTAATTGTTGTCGCCGGTCGTGATCA
>JAYUXQ010001218.1:0-6805 GCA_043752905.1 Nannocystis sp.
GATAGACGGATCAATGTAGGTGATGCGGGCCGTGGTGCGGTGCGTGGTGTGATCGCGTAAGGTGTGCCGGTGCTCCCGCCCGAGATCGCAGCGTGGCCGCTCGGCGATCCGATCGCGGGGCCGGTCGTGCTGGTGCTCGCGGGCGTGCTCGCGGGCGTCGCCAACACGCTCGCGGGAGGCGGGTCGTTCATCATCTTGCCGATCCTGATCGGCCTGGGCCTCAGTCCAAGCGTCGCCAACGCGACCAGCCGCGTCGGCGTGCTGGCGCATGGATCCGCGGCGACGATCACCTTTGCGCGCGCGCGTGCGGTGCCGACAGGGCTCGTGATCCGCGTCGCACCGGCGATGTGTATCGGGGCGTTGCTCGGGGCGTGGCTCGCTACTCGCCTCGACGACGACCTGCTGCGCCCGCTGTTCGGGGCGATCCTCGTGCTCTGGGCGATCTTGTTGATCGTCCGTCCGGGTCGCTTCATCGAGCCGCCCGAGCTGCCGCGTATGCCCGGGCCGCTGGCGCAGGTGCTGTCGCTGCTCATCGGCGTGTACGGCGGCTTCCTGCAGGCGGGCGTCGGCTTCCCGCTGATGGCGCTGTTCGTGTCGATGCTCGGCCACCCGACATTGCAGGCCAATGCGGCCAAGATCGCGGTCGTGTTCATCTACACGCTGATGGCGATGAGCGTGTTCATGGCGGCCGGGCAGGTGGCCTGGCGCGAGGGGGCGATCCTCGCGGTCGGGATGATCTGCGGCGGTGTGCTCGGGGCGCGGCTACACCTGCGCGTCGGAACCGTCATCGTGCGCTGGGCGATGGTCGTGATGGTCGCCATCAGCGGCATCGCGCTGCTCGTGTGAGGGCTAGCTAGCGCCCGTGAGGATGGTGAGCAATGCGGCAGTGGCTCACGGGCATGCGGTGAGACCGGAGATCCAGGCGTCGATGACCTCGGTGCCGGTCGGGTCGATGACGGCGGAGCCGAGGCCGGGCATGCGCGTGCTGCCGAGAGTGTGCATGCGGGCGGACACGATGGAGCGCGTGGGGTCGCCGGGGACGACCAGGCGCGCGTCGGCGATGTCGAGGTCGCCGGAGCGTGGCACGGCGTCGCAGATGCCGACCTCGGCGAGGGGCGTGTCGACGCGAAAGTCGATCCTGGCGCGGCCGCCGGGGGCCTCGGGGCGGTGGCACTGCGAGCAGTTGACGTGGAAGTAGGCGCGGGCGCGGGCGGCGAGCGGGGCGTCGTCGGTGAGGGACGGGAGGGGGGTCGCGTCGGGGCGGCGGATCAGCAGGCCGAGGTTCACAAAGTGGTCGAGCTGGTTAATCGGCGCGCCATCGGGGCCGACGATCGTGCGGTCGAGCTGCGCGGCCTCGAGGCCCAGTGTGCGACCGGCGGCCTCGGTGTGGCAATACAGGCACTCGTCGCGGCCAGGGAAGATCCAGTCCTGGTTGGCGATCGTGCGCGTCTCGCCGGTGGTCAGCAGCGTCGCGTCGGTGCCGGCATCGTCCCACGCGTAGCTGTAGCCGGCCCAGGCGCCGTCGTCGTGACGCACGAACAGGCGGGTCTCGACGGGGGTCTCGCCGAGGCGAAAGTGCTTGACGAGCACGGTGCCGCCGGGAAAATCGAAGTCACCCGCGGGTGTGACCAGGAGCTTGCGGGTCCCGGGTAGCATCATCCAGCGCTGCTTGTCGGCGCCGTCGGACCAGAAGGGATGGTTGACCTCGTAGGGGATCGCGGATCCAGGGAGGGTGCCCGGCTCGGCGGGGTTCATGCAGCCGGTCTCGGACAGCTGCGCGGGCAGGCCCGGGCCCGTGCGTGGCCGGGCGGCGACGAGCTTGTAGATCCCACCCTGATAATCGAGGGCGTAAAGCTCGCCGTCGGCGGCCTCGGCGAAGGTGACGAGGCCGCGGATGCCGGTGTCGCCGAGCATGACCGGATCCCCGGTGACGCCGACGCCCGACAGGGTGCTACTGTAGAAATCGGTGTAGACCAGCATGCCGGCGATCGCTGGAATGGCGGTACCTCGATACACGAGGCCGGCGATGACCGAGGCGCTGTTGATATTTCGATAAAATGCGCGCGGGTCGACCAGCTCGGCGTCGGCGCAGCTGTCCTGGCCGAAGCAGTCGGGGCCCTCCTTGATGTTCCAGCCGTAGTTCTTGCCGCGCTCGATGCGGTCGACCTCCTCCCATACGTTTTGCCCGACATCGCCGGCCCACAGGTCCCCGGTCGCGCGGTCGAAGCCGAAGCGCCAGGGGTTGCGCAGACCCCACGCGTAGATCTCCGGCCGGCCGCCCGAGGCGGCGAAGGGGTTGTCGGCGGGGATCGCATAGGGGTCGCCGCCGTCGATGTCGAGGCGCAACATCTTTCCGAGCAGGCTGTCGAGGTTCTGCGCGTTGCCCTGCGGGTCGCCCGCGCTGCCGCCGTCGCCGAGGCCGAAGTATAAAAAACCGTCTGGCCCGAAGGACAGGTGGCCGCCGTTGTGGTTGCTGTACGGCTGGTCGAGCGCGAGCACGACCTCCTCGCTGGCGCGGTCGATCGTGGCGCCACCATCGGGGCTGTGGACCCGCGAGACGATCGACTGGAAGACCTCGCCGCCGGGGGCGTTGTACGAGAGAAAGACCTCGCCGTTGCTGGCGAAGTCCGGGTGAAAAGCCATGCCGAGCAGGCCCGACTCGCCGCCGACGACCACGAGGTCGGAGAGGTCGAGCACGACCTCGGGGCCGGCGGAGCCGTCGACCGGGAAGCGATGGATGACGCCGGCCTGGGTGACGAGATACCAGCGCGTCGGGTCGCCAGGCGCCTGTAAGAGGTCGACGCCGCCCTCGATCGCGATGTCGGGGAGGACGCGCTCGAGCGCGACGAGGTCGTTCGAGGGCGGGCGCGGCAGGTCGATGCAGCGCAGGACGGCAGGGACCTCGCTGCCGCTGTCGTTGCATGCGGCGAGGACGAGCGTCAACGCGAGCGCGGTTCGCAAATAAGAGTTAATGAGCACGTGCCACGATAGCCGCGGGGCCGTGCGCGGCGCAAACCTGCGGCGTCGGCGGCGTGGATCGCCCGGCGGCGCAGATCGTCATCGCCTTCGCAAAACCCGCGAGCAGCGGCATCATCTCGCGCTGCTCCTCGATGTTGGGCGCGACCGGCAGGCTGGTCGCGCCGAGCAGGAGCTTCGGAGTGGTCATGGCGAGCGCGGAGTTGGTGAGAGGTCGGCGGGGCGACCGTGGGACTGTAGCGTGATCTCGCACATCTTCGTCGACGCCCGCGTGGGCCGACCCCGGGGCCCCGCGAGGCGATCGCCGACCTGCACATCGGTGGATCGTGGCCGGGCTTGGCTGTTACTGTCCGGGCGTGAACGTCGACTCCCGGCCCCGTCGTACCGCGTGGATCACCATGCTCGCGCTGATCCTCGGCGCCTGTGGGGAGGCGGCCGCCCCGGCGCCGGTGCCGGTGGAGTTCGATGACCCGTTCGCGGAGGCCGAGGCGCCTGTCCCGGAGGACATGTTGGCAGCGGCGGTGGGTGGGGTGGTTGTGACGGCGCAGGGTGGGCCAGCGAGCGCGGGTGAAGTGGTGGGGCCAGTAGCGGGTGAGGCGGCAGGGGGCGCGGGTGAGGTGGTGGGGCCAGTTGCGGGTGAGGCGGCGGTCGCCGTGGATACGAAGGCGGCCAGCGAGAAGAAGTCGGGCAAGAAGGGCGTGACCCCGAAAGCGAAGCCGGCACCTGTCCCTGCGGACAGCCCACCGGCGCCCGAGCCTGTGCCGGTGCCGGCACCCCCGCCTGCGCCGGTGCCCGAGCCGGCACCCCCGCCTGCGCCGGTCGAGCAGCCGGCGACACCCCCGCAGCAGCGCTTCGCGGGTACGTTTCGGTACGCGGGTGGGGAGGCGCAGAGGCAGGGGCTCGAGGCGGCGATCGAGGCGGCGGCGAGCGAGCTCAACGCGTTGATCCGCGGGATCGGTCGCAAGCGGCTCAAGGAGAGCAACCCGGTGCGCGAGCAGATCACGATCGCGGTCGACGGCGACAAGGTCAGCATGACCTTCGAGCCAGGTCGCACGGTGACCGGGCGGCTCGAGGGCCCGTCGGTGCCGTGGACGAGCGACAGCGGCAAGCCAGTACAGGTCACTTTTTCGCTGGTCAAGGGCCGGCTGGTCCAGACATTCAAGGCGGAGGACGGCGGCCGCCGCAGCGTGTACAGCCTCGATGAGACCGGCGCCCGGCTGACATTGAGCGTGACGATCACGTCAGAGCGGTTGAGTAATCCGCTAAAGTATGCGCTGACGTATCGACGTACCTGAATCGGTACCCGGGCTTGAAGCCTGGTCGGACGGATCGGGGCTGGACGCTCATCTCGAGATTATACAGTCCGGGGCCGCGGTGGCTGGCGGCGCCGTACGGGACATCGAGCGCGCCGTGCTGGCGGTTGATAACACTGTGCTTGGCGCAGCGTGATGACCGCGTCGACCCGGGCGCGGATCGCCTGGCACCTGCCTGTCAACAGTGAGCCGGAAATCGGAGGCTTGGGGCCCGGCCACCCGGACATTGTGGTGGCTGGGATCACCGAGCGCCCGCGATGGAGCGGCGTCCGCAGCGAGTCTGCGCCGGGGTTGGTCAGGCGGCGCGGCGGGTGGCTGGTTTGCGGGTTGGTTCGGGGCGGGGTCGGGCCGGGCGCTTGAGGGGGGTCGGGGCGGGGGCGGGCTTGGGGCGGGTGGTCGCCGGTTTGGTGGTCGTCCTGGTGCGGGCTGCCTTGCGCAGTTTTTCGGCGGCGACAGTGAGCAGGGCGACGACGGCTTTTTCTTCGGGTTTGAGGGCGGCGCGGGGTGGGGGCCGGGTCGGGTCGGCGGTCGGGGCCATGAACTTCATCAAGCTGCCGTCGCGGTAGGCTTCGAGGACGACGGGGTGGATGTAGTATTTGCGCGACGTGGCTGGCTTGTTGCCGAGGCGCCTGGCGACCTCCTTGATCGCCTGCACGATGTTGTGTTCGGTGGCGGTGGCCGAGGCGGCGGGGCCCATGCGCGCGAGGGTGACGGCGGCGTGGACGGTGCCGCCCCAGGTGCGAAAGTCCTTGGCGGTGACCTCTTGACCGGTGAGGGTGTGGAGGTAGGTATTGACGTCGGCGGAGTCGATCGACTGGTGTCCGCCGTTCGCGTCGGTGTACTGGAACAGGCGCTGGCCGGGGATGTCGCGGCAGCGGCGGACGATCTTGGCGAGGACCGGGTCGTCGACGTGGAGCTCGCGCTGCTGCTTGCTCTTGCCGAGGAAGTGGAAGTAGAGGTGCGCGCCCTTGATGTCGACGTGCTCATCTTGTAGCGTGGTCAGGCCGTAGGACCCGTGCTGCGCGGTGTAGCGGTCGTTGCCGACGCGGATCAGGGTGGTGTCGAGCACACGCACGGCGGTGGCGAGGACGCGGTCGCGGTCGAGGGTGTCGCGGCGCAGCTCGCGGTCGACGGCCTTGCGCAGACGGGGCAGGCCGCCGGCGAACTCGAGCATGCGTGAGAACTTGGTCTGCGAGCGGATCGCCTGCCACTGCGCGTGATAGCGGTACTGTTTGCGGCCGAGGGCGTCGTAGCCGGTGGCCTGAAGGTGGCCGTTGGGTTTCGGGCAGATCCACACGCGCTCGTAGGCCGGCGGGATCGCCAGCTGGCGGATCCGGACGATCGTCAGCTCGTCGTCGATGCGGACGCCCTGGGCCGTAAGGTACGTGAAGCCGCCGCCGCAGCGGCGCCGCAGGATGCCGGGGGCCGCGTCGTTGACGTAACACAGCCCGACGGAGCGCGCGTGGTCCTGACCGATGGGGTTCGATACGGGCGTGAGTACGGCGATCCTGGTGGACATGGTTTCCCCTGACAATTGTCTGTGGGCGGGGTCGCGGCAGGGAGCAAGTCGCGGCGCTGGGGCGCGGGCACGGACGTGCGTGCGATCCGGGAGCGGACGGCGTGGAGCGGTGGAGGGGTCGATCGGTGGATCGGTGGATCGGGGGGATCGGGAGGATCGGCGGCACGGCCGCGGGGCTGGCGGGTGCTGGCGCGCTCGCGCGCCACGGCGGTGGCACAGGTCGCGGCGGGCGTCGAAAGTGCTTTCGGGTCACTGTCACATTGCTTACGATGACGCGATGAAACGGCGTTATTGGGGTGGTTGGACGGGGTGTGGTTTGGTTGCGGCGCTGGGCGCCTGCGGCGACAGCGGGGCGGGGGACACGGGCCTGACGAGCGAGCCGCTGACCACGACGGCGACGACGGCGATCGGGACGACGACGGGCGAGCCCGGCACGAGCACGGGGGATCCGACGACCGGGGCGCCGACGGAGGGCACGGGCAGCGCGGGGGCCACGACCGGCGAAAACACGGGCACGACGAGCGCGGGTGACACGAGCACGGGGGAGCCGACGACCGGGCCGGGGCCCGCGTGTGGCGACGGGACGGTCGATGCGGGTGAGGACTGCGACGATGGGGCCGACAACGCGGACGACGCGTCGTGCACGTCGGCGTGCAAAATGGCGGCGTGTGGTGATGGGCAGGTGCAGGCCGGGGTGGAGGGGTGCGACGACGGGAATCAGGTCGACGACGACGCGTGCAGCGACGCCTGCGCGCTGGCCAGCTGCGGCGACGGGGAGGTGCAGGCGGGCGAGGCGTGCGACGACGGTAATCAGAGCCTCACCGACGAGTGTCTGAGCACCTGCGTGCTGGCGAGCTGCGGCGACGGAGCTTTGCAGGCGGGGGTGGAGCTGTGCGACGATGGTAATCCGGACGAGGCGGACGCGTGCCTCAACAGCTGCGTGCCGGCGAAGTGCGGCGACGCGGTGGTGCAGGCGGGGGTGGAGGCGTGCGACGAT
>JAYUXQ010001219.1:0-2741 GCA_043752905.1 Nannocystis sp.
CCGAGCTCGCTGACCAGCGCGCGGGCCCGCGGGCCCTGCACGGCGATCAGGGCGACCTCGTCGCTATGGTTCGTGATCTCGCACAGGTCCCCGGCCTGCTCGCGGAAGAACGCGAGGTCCTTGGCGATGTTGGAGGCGTTGACGACGATGCGAAGGTCCTCCGCGCCGCGCCGGTAGACGATGCAATCGTCGACGATGCCGCCATCCGGGTAGCAGACGCAGGTGTACATGGCCCTGCCGTCGACGAGCCTGGCGGCGTCGTTGGTGATCAGGCGCTGCACGGCGGCCAGAGCGCCCGGACCCGTGAAGTCGATCTCTCCCATGTGCGAGACATCGAAGATGCCGACCGCCTCGCGTACGGCCCGGTGCTCGGCCAGGATGCCCTCGTACTGCAGCGGCATGTGCCAAGCCCCGAAGTCGACCATCTTGGCCCCCCGGGCGACGTGCAGGGCGTGGAGGGGAGTGCGCTGGAGGGAGGCGTTGTCGCTGGCCACGGGACGTCACGAATAGCCAATCTCGGCCCCCGCGGGCAAGGGCGCGTGGTACACCTGCGCCCTGCGATGACCACGAAGCGAAGCGTGAGCGCAGCGGCGCAAGGCGCGCGAATCCTCTGCTTGTTCGGCATGCTCGGCATGCTGGGCATGCTGGGCATGCTCGGCGGGTCCACGGGCTGCGGCGCCAGGGGCAACAAGGACGAGGTCGTGCCGCCGCTGGGGATGAATACGCACTCCCAGTTGCGGCGCTACGTCGACAAGGCGGTGCGCCGCTCGTCGGAGGGCGTGATCCTCATGCCGTCCAAGAAGGCGGACACCCTCTTCGATCGGACCCGCCTCAACGAGATCGCCCAGGGCCTGCGAGTCCCGGCGGCGGTGTGCTTCGTCAACCGGGCGATCGAGACGATGAAGCCCGGCACCCAGGACGGCGAGGACGCGTACCTCGGCGTGCCCGAGGGGCAGATCCGGATCCGGACCCGCATCAACCCCGCGGGCGAGGTCCTGCGCACCGAGGTGCTAGAGACCGGCTTCAAGGACGAGGCGATGTATCCCTGCCTCGACAAGGCGATCAAGAACGTCAAGTGGACGACCAACCGCAGCGGCGTGGTTCAGTTCATCGATGTCATCTACTGGGTCAGCCTCGGGTACCAGCAAGAGGACCACTCGGTCGCCACGAAGCAGGAGCTGCGCCGCCAGCAGGCGACCGCCGCGGAGAAGGCCCGCGCGTGCCTCACCAATCGCGTCCCCGCTGGCCGTTATGTGATCGATGGCCTGTCGCTGGTCGACCGCGACGGTCGCACGCTCGCCAACCGCATCGAGCCCGGTCCGCTGCCCGACAACGTCCGCGAGTGCGTGACGATCGTGTTTCGTGACATCCGCATGCCGCGGATCAAGGAAGCCTTCGTCCGCCCGATCAACCCTCGCGCCGAGTTCGTGGTCGCGACCGACGGCACCGTCAGCTTCGCCGACGAGAAGTGGCTCACCCTCATGCGCCTCGAGGAGGAGGGCATGCGCGAGGCCAAGCTCGCCGAGCTCGCGGGCGACGACCCGATCACCGAGATCGACGAGGGCGAGTCCCCCGACCCGGGCGCCCCGAGCGACCAGCCCTCGGTGACGTCGAGCCGCGCGCCGACCCGCCGCGACGAGCCGCGCGCCGACCCGGCCACCGCCGGCCAGAAGCTCAAGCTCGGGGGCCTGCGCGCCGCCCCGGTGACGGCGCCCCGCGAAGTGCCTCGCTGAGCCGCCCGCCGGGTGCTGGGCCTCGCCGCCGCACAGCGGTCACGACCCGTCCGGGGCCCCCAGGCCCGAGCGCGACCAGTCGATCTGCAGCTTGATGATGCGGCGCTTCAGGGCGTGGCGCGTGACGCCGAGGATCCGGGCCGCGCCGACGATGTTGCCGGCGAGCGCCAGTGCCTCGACGCACAACCGACGCTCGGCAGCTTCAAGGTTGAAGTCTTCGAGGATGATCTGCGGCATGACGCTCCATAGCGCGGCGTCCTGTTCTCGGGTGGATCAAGCTCGCGCTGGCGGGGTGATGCTCCTCGTACGAGAATTTCGCCGGCCCCGCCCGGCGCGGCAGCCCGGGTCGGCTGGACGGCGGTCAGGCACCTGCCGGGCACGAGGCGCGCGGGGCCGGCGAGCGCCGGATACGCCCACCGGACAGGTGGGAGCCCCAGCACAAAGCCGCAGATCTCTGCGAGCGGTGAGGCCCGCAGAAGAAGAGGCCCGGGACGAGGGCGAACCAGTCGGACGACGAGGGTGTAGCTGCCTCTGGTGCTCGAGACGGTCTCACCGGTGGTAGATCGTGCCGGGCCTGCCTGGGCTGCTGACGAACTTGCACTGATCGAGATGTCGACCGCCGTCGTGTCGCGGTCGTCATTTCACGGTGGGGTCGTGCCACCGCAAGCGTCGAGGCTGCCGGGCAGGGCGTCGACCACTCGCATTACGACTCGCATGGCGAGGGCCTCGTGCTGCTGGGTCTGGAGGCGGCGGTGGAGCGCGGGCTGGCCGACGAGCCAGAGGGTGAGGAGGTCGCGGCTGTCGAAGGCGTAGTTGAGGAATGCGGCGAGTTCGAGGAGAAAGGCGTCGAGGAGGTGGTGGGACGAGGACGGGCTGGATGTGCTGTTCGTCGACGAAGTGGAGCAGGGTTCGCTTGATGTCCTGCCAGAGCTGGCTGCGGCGGTGGTCCGCCGCTTCGCGAATTCTTCGCGCGCCCGTCGTCCTCGTCGCCTCCGACGGCGACCCGCC